>NZ_JBSGZV010000010.1:0-262217 GCF_053611185.1 Streptomyces sp. NPDC054834
TCACTCGATCGAGTGATCCGCCTTCGACTTCTGTGGAGCTAAGGAGAATTGAACTCCTGACCTCCTGCATGCCATGCAGGCGCTCTACCAACTGAGCTATAGCCCCTTGTTTTGTTCCGCCTGGTTTCCCTGGCGGCGACGCCAACATTACACGGTCGTAGGGGTGCAGCACCAAATCGTTTCCGTTCTGGACTGATACGGGGGCTAATGTCCGTCTTCGTGACCGTGCTCGCGCCCTCCGGAACCCACCGCCGTGTCCCGACCGCCCTGGGGGCGTGCCTGTTGTCCTTCACGGCGTTCTGCATCGCGCAGCGGGCCGCGCACGTGTCGATGATCGACCTGATGGTGTACCGCTCGGAGGGGGCGGCCGTCCGCGCGGGCGGCGACCTGTACGGGCTGCGGATGACCGCCGCGCATCTGCCCACCACCTACCCGCCGTTCGCGGCCCTGCTCTTCACGCCGCTGACGTTCCTGGACACCGGGCTCCTGCGCACGCTGGCGACGGCCGGGAACCTCGCGCTGCTGGTGGTGTTCGTACGGCTGTCGCTGCGACTCGTGGGCCACGCGCGCGTGGAGGCGGCCTGGTGGGTCGCGGCGGGGGCCGTGTGGTGCGAGCCGGTGTGGACGACGCTGCGCTACGGGCAGGTCAATCTGCTGCTCGCCGTTCTGGTGCTGTGGGACCTGTCACGCCGCCCCGGGACCCGCTGGGCGGGGGTGGGTGTGGGGCTGGCCACTGCGGTGAAGCTGACGCCCGCGCTGTTCGCGGTGTTCCTGCTGGCCGCCGGTGTCGTGGCACGGCTCAGGGGCGGCCGCGGAGGGCCCTGGCTGCGGCACGCGCGCGGGACGGCCGCGGTGTTCGCCGGCGCCACGCTGCTGGCGGCGGCCGTCCTGCCGGGCGACTCGTGGCGGTTCTGGACCCGCATGGTGTTCCGCACGAGCCGGGTGGGCCACGCCGAGGAGACGGCGAACCAGGCTCTGCGCGGCGTTCTGGCGCGGCTTCTGCACACGTCGGCCCCGGGAGCCGTCTGGGTCGCCGCGGCGGCCCTGGTGGCCCTGCTGGGGCTGGCGGCGGCGGTCTCGGCGGAACTGAGCGGCCGGCGCGCGTGGGCGGTGGCCGCGTGCGCGGTGACCGCGCTGCTGATCAGCCCCGTGTCATGGTCGCACCACTGGGTGTGGTGTGTGCCACTCGGACTGCTGCTGTGGACGCACGGACACCGCGCGGGCGCGGCGGCCGTCGCGCTGGTCTTCTGCTCGTACGCGCTGTGGTGGGTGCCGCACGGGCCGGAGCGGCCCGAACTGCACCAGGGGTGTCCGGAGTTCACGCTGTCGGCCCTCTACGCGGGGGCCGGTCTGGTCTTCCTGGTGCTCGCCGGACATCGTTGCCGGGGCCCGGCGGGAGTCAGGCCGTGACGAACGAGTAGAACCGCTTGAGAGTGCAGTGCTCCTCGAGGAGCCGACCGTAGATCGGCTCGCCCTCGAGTTCACGGTACGTCTCGATCGGGTCGCCTTTTATGATCAGCGCCCGCGCGCACTCCTCGCACCAGTACTGGTAGTCGGGATTGAGCGGCTCCATGTCACGGACGATGGGGGTACCGCTCCCGCACCAGTCGCACTTCCGCCTGTGTGCACCCATCGATCAGCTCCAGCTGTGGCCGCAGGCCGTGCACACGTAGGAAACCCCGCCGTTGTCGCCGAGGACTTGGGCCACATGTCCGGAACCGCAGGAAGGGCAGCTGAGCCGGGTGGCCGTGTCCCGTATCACCGCCGCTTCGAGGAGGTGGTCGACCTCCTCGAGGATGCTCGCAGGCATCGCTACTCCCTCCCGTCGGGCCGCGCCCCCTTCCGGCCGTTTGATTCTGCCACGGCCGGACCAATACGGTCAGCGACGCCTCAGTACCAGTCCGGACACAGCACCCACCACGGCCGTGCCGGCCAGTGCCCACGCGCACACTGAAAGCGCCTCCGCAGAGGTATACGCCTGCGGGACCCCAAGTGACTCAAGACGGTTCAGGAACACTGTGCCGAACGCCGCGACACCGATCAGCTGGCCGAGCTGCGCGACCGTCGCCAGCAGTCCGCTGGCGTCCGCCGCGTCCTCGGGCCGCACGGCGGCCAGCGCCCTCGTCAGTGTCGGGCTGAAACCCAGCGCGAGCCCCACACCGACGCCGGCGTACGCGATGTAGAGCAGGGGCCCGCCGTCACCGCCGCCGTGGAACGCCAGTCCGACGCCGGCCACGGACAGCGCGAGGAGCGAGAATCCGGCCGGGATCAGCAAGCGCTGCCAGAAGGCGGGCCACTTCCGCCAGGTCAGCCCGACCAGGCCGAAGACGACCGCGGTCGGCGCGAAGGTGAGGCCCGCCCGCAGCGCGCTGTAGCCGAGGCCGCCCTGGACGTGCAGGGTGACCGCGAACAGGAAACCGCCGTTGACGGACATGACGGCCAGGATACGGAAGACGGACAGCCCCATGCCCGGGTGGCGCAGCACCCGGGGCGCGATCAGCGGGGCGCCGCCGCGCCGGGCGAGCCCGGTCTCGTACCGGCAGAACAGCCCGAACAGCACCGCGGCCGCGGCCAGCGACAGCCAGGACCACAGCGGCCAGTCCTCCTCCTGCCCGAGCACCAGCGGTACCGTCAGCAGCGAGACGGCCCCGCCGAGCAGCACCAGACCGGGGAGGTCGAACCCGCGCGCCGCCTCCCGGCCGGTACCGCCCCGCGGCAGGACGCGCCTGCCCACGGCCAGGAGGACGACGCCCACGGGGACGTTGACGAGGAACACCGGCCGCCAGCCGGTGCCGAAGAGATCGGCGCTCACCAGCACTCCGCCGACGATCTGCCCGGCCGCCGCGCCGACGGCGATAACCGCCGAGTACGCGCCGAGGGCCCGCACCCTGGCCTCGCCGGTGAAGGTGCGCTGGATCAGGCTCAGCACCTGCGGGATCATCACCGCCGAGCCCGCGCCCTGGACCAGCCGGAAGACGATCAGCTCGGTGGCACCCCGCGCCAGGCCGCAGGCGAGCGACGCGGCGGTGAAGAGGGCGAGCCCCGCGAGGTGGACCCGGCCGTGCCCCAGCCGGTCGCCGAGGCGCGCGCCGGTGATGAGGAGCACCGAGTACGTGATGGCGTACCCGGCGATCACCAGTTGGAGGTCGGCGCCCGAGGCGTGGAGTTCGGAGCCGATGGTGGGCGCGGCGACGTTGACGATGAACACGTCGAGCAGGGCCATGAACTGGGCCGCGAGCACGACCGCGAGCAGCCGCCGGGGCCGGTTGTCAGTGCCGGGCGCTTTACTGGTCGCAGGATCTGGAAGCGGGCTCGCGGGCGCGCGGCCCGGTCCCGTCTGGGGTGTTGGCGTCATGCCGTCGAGCCTGCCGAGGCCGCGGTACGGGTGCCGAGTGCCCACCGATGCTGGTACCGACAGCACCTGGCAGCGGACAAGTCGGGCATCGACGATGGGGGACGTGACGATGACGGGGACGACACAGCGCCGCCGGCCCGAGCTGGCCGCCTTTCTGCGCAGCCGACGCGCCCGGGTGACTCCGGCCGACGTGGGGATGCCGCCCGGCCTGCGCCGCCGTACACCGGGCCTGCGCCGCGAGGAGGTCGCCCAGCTCTCGGGCGTGGGCGTCACCTGGTACACCTGGCTGGAGCAGGGCCGGCCGATCAACGCCTCCCCGCAGGTGCTGGACGCGGTGGCCAGGACGTTACGGCTGGACCAGCCGGAGCGGGAGCATCTGTACCGGCTGGCGGAGGTGCCCTTCGATCCGAGCCCGGAGCAGCCGGTGCAGGCGGTCGGGCCGGAGGTCCAGGCCCTCATCGACGCCCTCGATCCGCTTCCGGCGGCGGTCTACAACTCGCGGTACGACATCCTCGCCACCAACCCGGCCTACCGTGACCTCTTCGTCGTGCCGGACACGCTCAGGCTCGCCGTGCCGAACGTGCTGTGGACGCTGTTCGTCCTGCCCGAGGAGGCCTGCCCCGTGGTCCAGCGCGAGCGTGAGCTGCCGATGATGGTGGCGACGCTGCGTTCCTCGTACGGCAGACACGTGGGGGAACCGGCGTGGGAGGACTTCATACGCACGCTGTCGGCGGCCAGTCCGCGCTTCGCCGAGCTGTGGGCGAACGGCGAGGTGATACAGCCGGGGCCGCGGGTGAAGACGTTCCGTCACGAGGCGGTGGGCGAGCTGAGGATGACGTCGCTGTCGCTGTCGATCGACGGAATGCCGGAGTGCCGGATCGTGACGTACACCCCGGAGAGCGAGGAGGCGCGGACGAAGGTCGCTCTGCTCAGGGAGCGCAGGGAACGGCTGTGGCCGTCTTCGGACGAGGCGGCCGCGCAGGTCGTCCGTATGTGGAGCACAGAAAATCCCGCCCCTTGAAGGGACGGGATCTTCGAACTGTGGAGCTAAGGAGAATTGAACTCCTGACCTCCTGCATGCCATGCAGGCGCTCTACCAACTGAGCTATAGCCCCTTGTTCTCGCTCCGCTCGGCGGGGCGAACAAGAAGAACTCTAGCTTGTGACCTGCCAGAAAGTGAAATCCGCGCTCGGTCGTCGCTCAGTCGTCGCTCAGTCGTCGTCACCGAGGACGGGTTCCGGAAGGGTGCCCGCGTTGTGCTCCAGCAGCCGCCAGCCGCGCAGGCCCTCGCCGAGGACGGACCAGCAGCAGTTGGAGAGGCCGCCCAGCCCCTCCCAGTGGTGCGCCTCCAGACCGAGGAGGCGGCCTATGGTGGTGCGGATGGTGCCGCCGTGGCTGACCACCACGAGGGTGCCTTCCTCGGGCAGTTTCTCGGCGTGCCGCAGCACGACGGGTGCGGCACGGTCGGCGACCTCGGTCTCCAGCTCGCCGCCGCCGCGGCGGACCGGTTCGCCGCGCTTCCACGCCGCGTACTCCTCGCCGTGCCGGGCGATGATCTCCTCGTGCGTGAGTCCCTGCCACACGCCCGCGTAGGTCTCGCGCAGGGCCTCGTCGCGGGTGATCTCCAGGCCGGTGAGGGCGGCGAGCTCGGCGGCGGTGAGCGCGGCCCGCTGAAGGTCCGAGGAGACGATCGCGTCGGGTCTCAGGGAGGCGAGCAGCCGCGCCGCGCGCCGGGCCTGGCCGACGCCGGCCTCGGTCAGCTCCACGTCCGTGGTGCCCTGGAAGCGGCGCTCCACGTTCCAGGCGGTCTGGCCGTGCCGCCACAGGATGATGCGCCGACCGCGGCCCTTGCCGCGGTCGGTCACCTCACCGGTGGCGCTCATCGCCACTCCCCGCCCAGCTCGTCGGCGTCCTCGGCGGCCTGGAGCCTGGCGTGCTCCTCGGCCTTGCCTCGGGTGGCCTTGGCGTCGGCGGGCAGCTCGATCTCGGGGCAGTCCTTCCACAGCCGCTCCAGCGCGTAGAAGACGCGCTCCTCGCTGTGCTGAACGTGGACGACGATGTCGACGTAGTCGAGCAGGATCCAGCGGGCCTCGCGGTCGCCCTCACGGCGCACCGGCTTGGCGCCGAGTTCCTTCTGGAGCCGCTCCTCGATCTCGTCGACGATCGACTTGACCTGGCGGTCGTTGGGGGCGGAGGCCAGCAGGAAGGCGTCCGTGATCGAGAGCACGTCGCTGACGTCGTAGGCGATGACGTCGTGGGCGAGCTTGTCGGCGGCCGCCTGGGCGGCGGCGTTGATGAGCTCGAGAGAACGGTCGGTGGCGGTCACTACTTGGCTTTCCGTCGGCGGTCACTTGGCATCAAGGGTCTCATGAGCCGCCGGGGCATCCCCACGTGATTACGGGCTCACGTGGGGCTCGGCCTCCTGTTCGCGGTGCGCGCGGCGTCCTAGGAGGACGCCGGCTTGTAGTTCTGGCCGAGGATCACCGAGACGTCGGCGTTGGAGCTGACCGTGCCCTTCTTCACCGAGCCGGAGGGCAGGCCCAGGGTCTTGGCGACCTCGGTGGCGTTCTCCTTGTCGGCGGCGTCGGCGTAGATCACCTGGGAGGTGGCCCGGGGGGCGGACGCCGTGCCGGCCTCCAGGAAGGTGAAGCCGCCGTTGACGATCACCACGCGTGCCTTCTCGGTGTAGTCCTTGACACCGGTGGCGTTCTGGACGGAGACCCGGACGGCCGAGCCGGCCTCGGGGCTCTTGGCGGTGCCGCCGAGGATGTCCTTCACCACGCTGTCGCTGGTCTGCGCGCTCAGCGTGCCGTCGGACTGGACGGGCAGCAGCGTCGTCTTGTAGTCGCCGCCCTTGGCGAGGTCGGCGAGCTTGGCGAGGAAGACGCCCAGGTCCTTGTCGGTCAGCGAGGGGTCCAGGATCTGCGCCAGTGTCTGCACGGTGGTCGTCGCCGCGGTCGGGTCGGAGGACATCTTGCGCAGCACGCCCTGCATGACCTGGCCGAACCGCTCGAGCTGGGCGTTCTGGGACTCGCCGGAGGCGCGGTAGGTGGCGTAGGCGACGGCCATCTTGCCGCTGAGGGTCTGGCCCTGGCCCTTGTGGACGAGGGGCGCGCTGCCCTTCTTCTTGGCGGCCGGGTCGGGCACGTCCGCGTTGGTGTCGATGTCGATGTTGCCGACGAGCTCGACGAGGTTCTGAAGGTAGGGGGTGTCGAGGCGCCAGGTGCCCTCGATGTTCGTGCCGAGGACGGTGTCGAGCTGCTCGAGGGTGCCGGAGGAGCCGTCGTCGCCGACCGACTTGGCGAGGGTCGTGGCGGTGCCGTCGTCCCCGCTCATGGCGAGCGAGTTGGGCAGCAGCACGGTGGTGCCCCGCTTGGTGGTGGTGTTGTCGACGAGCAGCGCCGTGGAGGTGCCGCCCTTGGCGGTGTTGTGCAGGTGGACGACTATCACGTCGCGCTTCTGGGCGCCCGCGGCCGTGGTGGTGCCCGACTTCGAGCCGGAGGAGGACAGGCCGGGCAGTTTCCCGGCGTACCAGAGGTAGCCGACACCGCCGACCGCGACCAGCGCGAGGACGACGACGAGGGCGATGACCCGGCTGCGGGCGCGGCGGCGGGCCTCCTCGCGGCGCTCGGTGCGGTTCTCCGTGAACTTCAGCCAGTCGATGACGTCCTCGGAGTCGCCGTCCGGTTCCTCGACGAAGGCGAACTGCTCCGTGTGGTAATCCCGTTCGCCGGTGGCGGGGGCGTCCGTCTCCTCGGCCTCGGAGGGCCCGGTCTGGTGCGGGATGTAGGCGGTCTGCTCGGCGACCCGGGACTGCCGGCCGCCGGCCGCCGCCTGCCCGTACGGGTCGTACCCCTGCTCGGGGCCGCCCGCGCCGTGCGTCGCGGTGCCGTACCGGCCGGTGGAGTCGTACGAGTCGTAGGAGTCGTAGGAGGCGGCCGGTGGCTGCTGACCGGTGTCATAGGGGTCGTACGACGGCCCGGACTGCTGCGGCATGGACTGCTGCGGGCCGGACTGCTGCGGCATGGACTGCTGCTGTCCGGTCGCGTACGGGTCGTAGCCGTAGTCCTGCTGTGAGTACTGGTCGTAGGCCTGGGGCGGCGTGTGCTGGGCGGGGACCTGTCGGTAGACAGGCTGCCCATACTCGTCGTAGCCGACCAGCTCGTACTGGTCCTGCCCGTACCCCGGGTCGTATCGGTCGTTCACCGGTGCCCCTCTCGGCTCACTCGCCGCGGTACAGCTCGCGCTTGTCGATGTAGCGCACGACTCCGTCCGGGACCATGTACCAGATGGGGTCGCCCTTGGCGACTCTCGCACGGCAGTCCGTCGAGGAGATGGCGAGCGCGGGAACCTCGACGAGCGTGACTCCGCCCTCCGGAAGTCCGTGGTCGGTCAGATGGTGGCCGGGGCGGGTGACCCCGATGAAGTGCGCGAGGGAGAACAGCTCCTCGCTGTCGCGCCAGGTCAGGAGCTGGGCGAGGGCGTCGGCGCCGGTGATGAAGAAGAGGTCGGCGTCGGGGTTGAGCGCACGCAGGTCGCGCAGGGTGTCGACGGTGTAGGTGGGGCCGCCGCGGTCGATGTCGATACGGCTCACCGAGAACTGGGGGTTCTCGGCGGTCGCGATGACCGTCATCAGGTAGCGGTCCTCGGCCGGGGAGACCTTGCTGTGGGACTTCTGCCACGGCTGGCCGGTGGGGACGAACACCACTCCGTCCAGCTGGAACTGCGCGGCGACCTCGCTGGCCGCCACGAGGTGCCCGTGGTGGATCGGGTCGAACGTTCCGCCCATCACGCCCAGGCGGCGCTTGCCCGTGTGCGCGGGGCCGTGGCCCGGCCGGTACTCGGGGGCCTTCACCGTGTCGTCGGACGTGTCGTTCGCCGGACCGGTAGGCATGTCCTGCTCTCCCATGCGTGCAGACCCTACCGGCCCGGCCTGAGGGCCCCGGCCGCCAGATCCCCGGCGATGCCTTGCCTGTTCAGCGGTCGCGGTTGAAGCGGGTGGTGATCCACAGCAGGAGCAGCAGGATGAGGAACGCGCCGCCGCCGGTGACGTAGGGGCTGAGGCTGTTGTGGTTTCCGCCGTGCTCCTCGCCCTCGGCGGCGAGGGTGACCAACTGGGCAGCGGTGCTGTGGAAGCTCATCTCGGCAGGACCTATCCGGTGTGGGCGGGATAAAGATGTCGGCTCATCGTATGCGGGTGGTCCGGAGCCGATCACGCCGACTCCGCCGATGGGGAAGCCGGGGGTGAGCGCCGGGGAACTTCGCGGGCCGCTCAGTCGTCCTTCCGTTTGTACCCGCGCAGCAGGAACCAGGCGGTCAGCGCGCAGCCCAGGACCATCACGACCAGTACGATCCGGAGCAGATTCCCCGAACCGTGCTGGGGGGCGGCGTTCGCGGCCTCGGTCAGCCAGGCGGCTGGGGGGATGTGCTCCATGACGGGACTCCTTCGGCTGTACTGCCCGTCCACGGTATCTCCGCCTAGGCTGGGGCCTGCCTCGGGGGCACATGGGGCACTTCAGACGCGCATGGGGGAAGACATGTCCGACGACGGCCACGCACACAACGGGCAGGCGAACGGGAGCGTGCCGAGCAGGCAGCGCAGGCGTTTCCCGGGGATCTCCTCCCGTGCGTACGAGCACCCGGCCGACCGCTCGGCCCTGGTGGCCCTGCGGAAGCTGAGCGGTTTCGACACGGTGTTCAAGGCGCTCAGCGCGCTGCTGCCGGAGCGGAGCCTCAGGCTGCTGTTCCTGTCCGACTCGGTGCGCGTCTCGGACCAGCAGTTCGCCCACCTCAACGACATGCTGCGGGACGCCTGCTACATCCTGGACCTGGAGAAGGTCCCGCCGATGTACGTCACCCAGGACCCGCAGCCGAACGCGATGTGCATCGGCCTGGACGAGCCGGTCATCGTCGTCAGCACGGGGCTCGTCGAGCTGCTCGACGAGGAGGAGATGCGGGCTGTCGTGGGCCACGAGGTGGGGCACGCGCTGTCCGGCCACGCGGTGTACCGCACGATCCTGCTGTTCCTGACCAACCTCGCCCTGAAGGTCGCCTGGATTCCGCTGGGCAATCTCGCGGTGCTGGCGATCGTGACGGCACTGCGCGAGTGGTTCCGCAAGTCGGAGCTCTCGGCCGACCGGGCCGGCCTCCTCGTGGGCCAGGACCTGCGGGCCTCGATGCGCGGCCTGATGAAGATAGCCGGCGGCAACCACCTGCACGAGATGAACGTGGACGCGTTCCTCCAGCAGGCCGAGGAGTACGAGGCCGGGGGCGACCTGCGCGACTCCGTGCTGAAGATCCTCAACGTGCTGCCCCGTTCCCACCCCTTCACCACGGTCCGGGCGGCCGAGCTGAAGAAGTGGGCCGAGTCGCGGGATTACCAGCGGATCATGGACGGGCACTACCCGCGGCGCAACGAGGACAAGGACACCTCGGTCAGCGACTCGTTCCGGGAGTCCGCGGCGAGCTACGCCGGCGACGTGAAGAGCTCCAAGGACCCGCTGATGAAGCTGGTCACCGATCTGGCCGGTGGAGCCGGGGGCCTCGGCGGCCGGGTGCGCCGCGGCTTCGACGGCTTCACGAGCCCGCCCCCGCCGAAGGACCAGTCGCCCACGGACCGTCCGCCGACGGACGCTCCGCCGCAGGACGAGGAGTAACGGGCCGCTCACACCTTCGGCTGGGCGCCGGCGGCCAGCGTCCCGCACAGGGCGGTCGCGCCGCCCGTCGCGTAGGGGTCCGTGCCCGCCGGGCCGCCCGCCTTGGCGGTCTGGCCGGCCAGCAGGGGATGCAGGTGGTTGGTGGCGTCCCCGGCGCAGGACAGGGGGCCCGCCTGGACGTAGGAGACGAGCAGCTGGACCTGGTGCGTGCGCAGGTCGTCGCGGTCGAAGCGGAAGGTCAGCTCGCGGCGGACGGTGAACAGGGACACCGGGGCCTTGGCTCCGGCGCCGGTCTGCCGTAGCGCGTAGACGAGGGTGTGGTCCGCGGTCACCTCGAGCGTGGCGGAGTCGGTCTCGGCGGCCTGAAGGCTGCCCTGGACGCGGACCTTACGGTCGGCCAGCTCGGCGCGGGTGGGGTCGAAGCGGACCAGCCATCCGGTCGGGGCGTGCCGGCCGTCGGCGGCGGGGTGTTCGAAACTCTGGTCGAACTGGTCGAGTTGCCCGGGGTCGATGAGGGCCCGGGCGGGCTGGACATCGCTGCTGTCGAGGACCTCGGGGTAGAGCGAGGAGCGGACGATGTAGTCCCTGGCCGCGGAGAGCGCGGCCACGACCTGGCTGTCCGAGAAATGCGCGGTGCTCCGGGAGGCCGGCAGCGGTATGCCCTCGGCGCCTACCGCGAACTGGGCGGCGGGGCTGTGCGCGTACAGGTACTCGGCTTCGGCCGACCCGGGCACCTTGCCCTGCGGGGCCAGCGGGATGACGGTCATCCGCAGGGGGTCGACGGTCCGCCGGGCCTGGGCGGAACCGTAGGGGTGGCGTACACCCATGTAGATGGCGGTGCCGAAGGCGACGGCTATCAGCAGGACGAGGATCAGCACCTGCCGGGACAGCCCGCGGTGCAGGGGCGGGCGGCGGCGGACGGCCGGAGCGTGGTCCGCCATGCGCTCCTGCGCGGAGTACTCCTGGAGGCGGGCAGCACGGACGAACGACTCGTCGAACACGACGGATCGGTACTCGTCCTCTCCACCACCGGGGCCGCCCTCGGGTGTCCCCTCAGGTGGGTCTCCAGGCCCGCCCATACTTTCAGAGTAGGTTCCGGGAGCCTCAGGTAAACGCCCTGCTGCACGACAACTTCTGACAGGTTCTCACCACGTGCGTCCCGGGCCACTCAGGGGGAGCGCGGGATCGCGGAGGCCGCGGGCTGAGCGGGCTGGGAGAATTCGGCGGACGCGGTGGGGGCCGCGGCGGTGCCCTGTTCGAGGCCGGTGGGGGCGTGTGACGGAACCTGGTCCCGGCTGCCCGAGGAGGCGCTTCGGTAGACCGCGGCGAAGGCCAGCGCGACCATGCCGACGCCCATCACGAGGGCGAGCAGCCAGGCGACGGGGCGGTGCCAGCGGACCTGTTTCCCGTAGGGCGCGGGTGCGCCGTACCGGTCGGCCAGGACGTCGGGGTCGTCGAAGTCGTCCAGGTCAGGATCATGGCCGAGATCGGTGCCGTCGGGGCTGTACCGCTCGCCTCTGGCGTGGGCTCGGCGGGCCTCCGCCTCGGACGCCTCGGCTCTCGCCTGGGCGGCGGCCAGGAGGCGTTCGACGGCGGTCGGCTCGTGCACCACGGCCGCCTGTACGAAGGCCTCGTCGAAGACCACGGAGGCGAACTCATCGTCCGGCACCCCGTGGTCGTGGTCGTCGTCGGGCTCCCAGCCGTCAGGGAACGGCGTGCCCCCCACGTCCTCCGGCACGGGTCCAGAGTAGTCCTGGGGGGTCATTTTGGGCAGACGGTATGGAAATTCATCCGCCTGGTGAGACGTCTGTCACGCGTCCCGCCGGACGGCCGGGGCGACCCGGCCGTCGGTCAGCGCCGTACGTGTCCGTCACCGGTGACGATGTACTTGGTGCTGGTCAGCTCGGGCAGGCCCATCGGGCCGCGCGCGTGCAGCTTCTGCGTGGAGATGCCGATCTCGGCGCCGAAGCCGAACTGGCCGCCGTCGGTGAAGCGGGTGGAGGCGTTCACCGCGACGGTGGTCGAGTCGACCAGTTGGGTGAAGCGGCGGGCGGCCTGCTGGGAGGTGGTGACGATGGCCTCGGTGTGGCCGGAGCTCCACAGCCGGATGTGCGCGACGGCCCTGTCGAGGGAGTCGACGACGGCGGCGGCGATGTCGTAGGAGAGGTACTCGGTGTCCCAGTCGTCCGGCGTGGCCTCCACCACGGTGGCCCGGGAGTCCTTGGCGTACGCCAGCACGCGTTCGTCGGCGTGCACGGTCACCCCGGCCTCGGCGAGGGCGTCCAGGGCGCGCGGCAGGAACTCGGGGGCGATGTCCTGGTGGACCAGGAGGGTCTCGGCGGCGTTGCAGACGCTGACCCGCTGGGCCTTGGAGTTGATCAGGATCTCGATCGCCATGTCGATGTCGGCCTCGGCGTCGACGTAGACGTGGCAGTTGCCGGTGCCGGTCTCGATGACGGGGACGGTGGACTCGGCGACGACGGTCTGGATCAGGGAGGCGCCGCCGCGCGGGATCAGCACGTCGACGAGCCCGCGGGCGCGCATCAGCTCGCGCACGCTCTCCCGACTCTCCCCCGGCACCAGCTGCACGGCGTCGGCGGGCAGCCCGGCGCCGCCGACGGCGTCCCGGATCACCCGGACGAGGGCGGTGTTCGACTCGTAGGCGGAGGCGGAGCCGCGCAGCAGTACGGCGTTGCCGGACTTCAGGCAGAGGGCGGCGGCGTCGACGGTGACGTTCGGCCGGGCCTCGTAGATGATGCCGACCACGCCGAGCGGGACGCGGACCTGGCGCAGGTCGATGCCGTTGGGCAGGGTGGAGCCGCGGACGACCTCGCCGACCGGGTCGGGCAGCTTCGCGACGTCGCGGACGTCGGCGGCGATGGTGCGGACCCGCTCGGGGGTGAGGGTCAGCCGGTCGACGATGGCCTCGCTGGTGCCGTTCTCCCGGGCCTTGGCCACGTCCTTGGCGTTGGCCTCGACGATCTCGCTCGTCCGGACCTCCAGGGCGTCCGCGATGGCGAGCAGCGCGTCGTCCTTCACGGCCCGCGGCAGCGGCGCGAGGTCGGCGGCGGCGGCCTTGGCACGGTAGGCGGCCTGGGTGACCGGGGACATCGAGTCGTACGGCGAGAGCGTGGTCATGAAGGAAGAGTAGTGCTCCCCGGAGCGCTGTTCACGGCCTGTTCCACACCCCGAGATGGGATCAAAAGGGGTGAACCCCCACGGGGGTCGCCGGCGGCGGTCCGTAGCCCTCGGCGACGCGCTGGTGGTAGGTCTCGCGGTCGATGACCTCCAGGCCGACGATCTCCCAGGGCGGCAGGCCGGCCGTCTGCCGGTGCTCGCCCCACAGGCGCAGGGCCACGGCGGCGGCGTCGTGCAGGTCGCGGGCCTCTTCCCAGTAGCGGATCTCCGCGTGGTCGTTCGCGTACCTGCTGGTCAGCAGGAAGGGGTGGTCGTGGGCCAGCTGCTCCAGGGCGCGCCTCAGGTCCCCCAGGGGGACTTCCTGCCCGGAGACGCTGAGGGTGACGTGCCACAGGCGGGGCAGGTCCCTCGGCTCCTCGTAGGCGTCACCGGCCGCGACGCTCGTCAGAGCACCGCGGGACGCCGCCGCACCGGGGCGCACTCGTCTCACGACGGCCTCCTTCACGCTGTGCCCGTGGTGGGGGCGTGCGCCTGAAACACGCCCCTCAGCAAAGTTGAGCAGGCCGCAAGGCTTCGCGTGGCGGTTTTACGGAACGTCCCCCACCGGGGTCGGTCGGTACGTCCCGTTTTACGAGTGCAGGACCACCAGGTCGTCCCTGTGTACGACCTCGCGTTCGTACTCCGGTCCGAGTTCCCGCGCCAGTTCCCGGGTCGAGCGCCCGATCAGCCGGGGGATCTCCTTGGCGTCGAAGTTGACCAGCCCGCGGGCCACCGCGCGTCCGGTGCCGTCGCGCAGCTCGACCGGGTCGCCGGCGTTGAACTCGCCGTCGACGGCGGCGATCCCGGCGGGCAGCAGCGACTTGCGGCGCTCCACGACGGCGCGTACGGCACCGTCGTCCAGGGTCAGGGACCCCTGCGGGGTGGAGGCGTGCTGGAGCCACAGCAGCCGGTCGGCGGAGCGCTTGCCGGTGGGGTGGAAGTAGGTGCCCGTGTCGCCGCCGCTCAGTGCCTCGGCCGCGTGGATCGCGCTGGTGAGGACGACGGGGATGCCCGCGGCGGCGGCGATCCGGGCGGCCTCCACCTTGGTGACCATGCCGCCGGTGCCGACGCCCGCCTTGCCGGCGCTGCCGATCTCGATGCCGTCGAGGTCGGCGGGTCCCCGTACCTCCGCTATCCGCGAGGTGCCGGGCCTGCCGGGGTCGCCGTCGTACACGCCGTCCACGTCGGACAGCAGGACCAGCAGGTCGGCGTGGACGAGGTGGGCGACGAGGGCGGCGAGCCGGTCGTTGTCGCCGAAGCGGATCTCGTCGGTGGCGACGGTGTCGTTCTCGTTGACGATCGGGAAGGCGCCCATGGCGAGCAGCTTGTCGAGGGTGCGGGACGCGTTGCGGTGGTGGGCGCGGCGGCTCATGTCGTCGGAGGTGAGCAGTACCTGGCCGACGCGGACGCCGTAGCGGGCGAAGGAGGCGGTGTAGCGGGCCACGAGCAGGCCCTGGCCGACGCTGGCGGCGGCCTGCTGGCGGGCGAGGTCCCTGGGGCGGCGGCGCAGGCCCAGCGGGGCGAGTCCGGCGGCGATGGCGCCGGAGGAGACCAGCACGATCTCCCGCTCTCCGCCGCCCTCCCGTCTCCCACCACCGCCCTCGACCGAGGCGCTTGGGGCCACCCCCGTCTTTCGGCTCTTGGCGAGGACGTCGACGAGCGCGTCGACCCGGTCGGCGTCCAGGCCGCCCGAGGCGGTGGTCAGCGACGAGGAGCCCACCTTGACGACGATCCTGCGGGCCTCGCCCACGGCCTGCCTTGCCCTTGTCACTTGCCCTGTGTCCCCTTGCGCGTAGATGCGGCTGCCCTGTCCGGCAATCTACGCGAAGGAGATCGGCCGCCGCCCGTCGATTCCAGCCCCCGGACAGGCGCTGCGTGATCATTCGGTCACGTCCCGCGTACGGCAAAAAGGTTGCACTGGTTGCTTATAGAAATTAAAGCCTGCACAAACTTAATTTGAATGTTGTGTCACCTACAGTTCGCCGCGTGAAGCGCATACTCCTCCGCTCGGGGAAGAGCCCCTACGACGTCGTCCCGCTGGAGGAAGCCCTCCACAGAGACGTCATAGCCACCAACTCCGGCAACCTGATCTTCAGCGACGCCGCCCACAAGATCCTGGAGACACCCGGCACCGAGGTGGTCTCCAACGGGATGCGCACCGACGTGGCCGCGGCGGCCCGGATCAACGAGGAGTACGACGCCTTCGTCGTCCCGCTCGCCAACGCCTTCCGGCCGTCCTTCGAGGCCGGGCTGAACCGCCTGACCCGGCTCATCAGCCGACTGCGGATCCCCGTGGTGGTGCTGGGCGTCGGCGCGCAGTCCGGGGTGAGCTACAACCCGGAGCGGCTGAAGCGCCTGGAGCCGGCCGTGCGTGAGTTCTGCGCGGCGGTGCTCGACCGCAGCGCGTCGATCGGGGTGCGGGGCGAGTTCACCGAGCAGTACCTGAAGGACATGGGCTTCAGGGACGTCGAGGTGATCGGCTGTCCGTCGCTGTTCATGTACGGACGCGAACTCGACGTCCGCAAGCGAACGCCGGAGCTGACGGCCGGGTCGCGGATCGCGATCAACGGCTCGCACAGCGCGGTGCGCAAGCAGGGCCTGGACCGGATCATCACCCGCACCCACGAGCGCTATCCGCACCTGCGCTTCGTCGGCCAGAACCTCAGCGACGCACGGCAGTTGCACTGGCGGGACCTGTCGGACCCGAACGCCGAGGTGACCGCGATACCGACGCACCCGGACCACCCGATGTACCGGGAGGACAAGGTCCGGGTCTACATCGACCCGGCCACCTGGATCGACGACCTGCGCGGCTTCGACTTCTCCTTCGGCTCCCGGATCCACGGCAACATCGCGGCCCTGCTCGCCGGTACGCCCGCCACCGTGCTGTGCGGCGACTCGCGGACGCTGGAGCTGTGCCGTTACTTCGGCATCCCGCACCAGCTGCTCGACAAGATCGCGAAGACCCCCGAGGCCGCCGACCCCGCGCGGCTGTACGAGCAGGCCGACTTCGGCGCGCTGGTCGGCGGGCACGCGGAGCGCTTCGAGCGGTTCACCTCGTTCCTGGACAAGAACGGGCTGGAGAACACCTTCACCCACGGCGACGGCGGCGCGGCCTACGAGGAGCGGATGCGGTCGCTGTCGTTCCCGCCGGGCGTCCGCCCGTGGAACGACACGGACATCTCCTCGCTGACCACGCGGTTCGGCTGGCTCCAGAGCCGGATCACCGAACTCTCCCTGGACAACGCGCAGCTGCGGAAGGAGCTGGCGAGGGCGGGGGCGAAGGCCAAGACCAAGGCCGCCGCCGGCGGCACCGCCAAGGTGACTCCGGCCGCCCCCGCCACCAGCGTCTACCGCCGCGCCCGGCGCGTGGTGGGCCGCCCCATCAAGCGGGCCCTCCAGGCCGGGCGCCAGTAGCTCCCAGGCCGGATCAGGCCGCCGCCGTGAAGCCCCCCGTGGGCAGCGAGCGCCGCACCTTGCGCAGGGCACGGCGCAGGAAGGAGTTGGCGGCGGCCTGCCGGTATCCCTCGAAGGCCCGGGCCTCCCGGTCCTCGGCGAGGTACACCCAGTCGGGTATGCCGGCCTTCTTGGAGCGGAAGTGCGGGTAGACCAGATAGACCTCGGTGCCCCGCTTCTCCAGGACCGCGGCGGCCTGCTTCTTCGCCTTGACGAACTCCACGACGTCCTTGAGGAGTTCGGGCTGCTGCATGGCCACCAGCTGGAGCCGCAGCCGCTCGTGGACCTTCAGGCGCCGGGCGGTCCCGGGGGTCCAGTGGGCGTCCATCAGCGGCTTGGCCAGCTCGAGCTTGTGCCGCCGCACCTCGTCGCTGTCCTTGAGGTACTTGGGCCCGAACTGCGGCAGCAGGGTGACCAGGAAGGGCCGGACCATCAGCATGTCGCGCTTGGCGCCCGCCGGGACCATCCGCGCGATCAGGCCCATCAGGGCGCGCGCGGAGTCGAAGCGCAGGGTGTAGCCGCCGGACTTGGTGACGTGCTTGCCGTCGTCGCGGCCGACCAGGTAGTAGCAGGTGTAGTCGGCGACGACCGAGACGCCGTCGGCCCGCAGATAGGCCTCCATCGTGAACAGCGCGTCCTCGCCGGTCCACAGGGACTCGTCGAAGCGCATGCCGTGCCGCTCGAGCAGCTCGCGGCGGAACAGCTTCTGCGCGCTGAGCGTGAACTTTATGTTGGACGAGAACACGTCGGTGCGGTCGAGGTTCTTGCCCCACATCGACTTCGGCGCCGTGCGGTTGACCCCCTCGACCCGGCCCAGCACCACGTCGGTGCCGTTCCTGTCAGCCGCGGCGACCATGCGCTCCAGGGCCTCGGGGCCGAGCCGGTCGTCGGCGTCCAGGAAGAACACGTACCGCCCCGACGCCTTGCCCAGACCGACGTTGCGCGGGCCGCTGGGGCCGCCGGAGTTCTCCTGCCGGATCACGGTGACCGACATGGCGGCGCGGGCCGCGAACTCCTCCAGGTACTCCCCCGTCCCGTCCGTCGAGCCGTCGTCCACCGCGATGACCTCGATGCGCGTCGGGTCGACGGTCTGCGCCTCCACGGACGCCAGGCACTCGACCAGGTACGGCATCGCCTCGTACGCCCCGATGATCACAGTCACATCAGGCTGCGTCACGACGGTCACATTTCCCCCTCTTTCACACTTTCCCCATGGTCAATGGAGCGTTTCCCCCGAATCGCATCATTAGCAATCTGTTAGACGGGTTGCCACGGGAAGCGGTTGCCCCAACAGCCTGGATCCGTGGTGTACGTCACACAGCTCTGCGACAGAGAACGATTCGCGGCGGCGGCACCGGACAGTACGCAGAGCCGGTAAGAGCCCCTCAGCGGGCGCGGTAAGAGACGGACAAGAGAAGACAGGCAAGAGAACGGCCCCCGAGGAGTGGATCCTCGGGGGCCGTCCGGAGAGAGCGGGGTCAGCCGGCGGTCACGCCGTCCGTCTCACCGGTGGACGACATCCGCTGGCCGGGCAGGGCGTTCGTCAGCTCGGCCGCCTCGGCGGGGTCGACGTTGGCGCCGGTCACACGGGACTCCTGACCGACGTTGCGGGCCTCGGACTTGAGGGCGAGATCGGCCACCGCGGTGTTGAACTGGTCGATGGACTTCGGCTCGTCCGGACCGAGCAGGTACTGCTTGAGCTCCGTGCGGTCGGCGGCCAGCGGGTCGGCGGCCGGGTCACGTACGGCGTCCAGCAGCCCGTCCAGCTCGGCCGCGCCGTTGGAGAGGATCACGGCGGCGCGCACCGCGGTGTTCTGCCGCTTGAACTCCTCCACGCCCAGCTCGGCCGAGTCCGTCACCGCGTACGGCTTGCCGCTGGCGATGAAGTCGGAGACCACGCTGGAGATGTCGGAGACCATCGCGTCGGAGACGTTGAAGCAGTCGTACAGGCGCGGCGCGGCGCCCGTGACGACCCGGTGCTCCCAGGTGGGGAAGGAGCGCCAGTGGGCGTCGTTCCACTCGCCGCGCAGCCGCGCGACCTCCTCGTGCTTCTTGACGTCGGCCACGCCGTCGCGGGTGGCCTCGGCCTCGTCGCCCTTCTCGCCGCCCGAGCCGGACAGCTCGGCGAGGCGGGCCTCGATCCGGGCCAGTTCGGTCTTGGCGCGGTCCTGGACGGCGGTGTCGACCGTGAAGCGCGCGTCGGCGGCGCGCTCGACGGCGGCCTTCTCGA
The DNA here is from genome assembly GCF_053611185.1 of Streptomyces sp. NPDC054834. Lineage (NCBI taxonomy): Bacteria > Bacillati > Actinomycetota > Actinomycetes > Kitasatosporales > Streptomycetaceae > Streptomyces > Streptomyces sp. NPDC054834. The sequence goes on from NZ_JBSGZV010000010.1 coordinate 18,875, forward strand.
CCAGGGCGGTGATCCGCCGGTGCGCGGCGCCGGCTTCCTTGCTGACCGTGCCGGTGAAGGGGTGCGGCTTGTACAGGACGCGGACGGGCGGGTCGGCCTTCACCAGCTTGTTCACGATGTTCTCGCCGGCGAGCACGATCGAGGTGTTGCCGGGGTTGCCGTCCCAGCCCTCCCAGGTGGGGGCGTACAGCACCGTGGGGATACGGGACTCGGGCACGCCCTGCCAGGTCTGGATCGGCGCCAGCTGCGGCCGGCCGACCTCGACGATGTCGTCGTCGCGGACGCCGACGTCGGCGATGGCGTAGCGGTCGCGGCCCGCCCGGCCGGCGGTCCACACCTCGTCGTACACCTTGCTGAACGGGTTGACGCTTGCCAGCTTGTCGCTGTCGCCGTGGCCGATGAAGACGTGCTTCATGGTGGGGACGCGCAGCAGGTGGATGTTCTTGCCGACGTTCGCCGCGTAGAGCGCGACGCGCACTGTGGTCAGGTCCATGTTCATCAGGTGCACCCCTCCGGGCACGCAGATGACGGGGACCGTGGTGGGCGCCAGGTTGTTCAGGATGACCCGCTCGCGCAGGATGATCAGCGGCCGGGTGTCCAGCTGCTCCATCGTCTCCAGCCACATGTTGACCTGGTACGCGGAGTCCTTGGAGCCGGAGAAGTACAGCACCGTCTCGGGCTTGTAGACGGCCAGCCAGTCGTCGACGGCGGCCAGCACCTTCTCGGCGTTCGGCGGGACCTTGCTGCCGCGCACGTACGGCATCAGCGCCAGCACGTACAGGCAGCCCAGGCCGACGGTGAGGCCGATGCCGACGAAGCCGGCGACGGCCGAGTCCACGACCCCGGAGACCAGCAGACCGGCGACGGCCGCGAGGTCGAGGTGCAGCATCTTCTCCGCGGAGCGGTGCAGCAGGCGGCGCGGCGGGGCGTCCGGGATGCGGACGCGGGACTTGAGGTCGATGTTGCGGGTGGCGACCGGCATCCGGCGGCGGTTGCGGATCAGGGTGACCAGCGCGCCGTGCGGGGCCTGGAGGCCGTAGAAGGCGATGAAGCAGGCGATGGCCCCGTAGAAGATCAGGTTGTCCGACAGGGACAGCCGGGCCAGCAGCAGGACCAGCAGCAGTTGCCGGATCAGGAAGCGGATCGACAGACCGGCCCGCACCTTGCTGAGGCGGTTGATCAGATAGCTGCCCTTGCGGTGCAGATAGTGGTCCGCCAGATACGTCACGGCGGCCGCGGCCGCGAAGGCGGGAACGCTCGGGACGAGCGCGGCCAGCATGAGCGCCGGGAAGCCCAGGATCATGAGGGCCGCCGCGGCCAGCTCGGCCGCGCTGCCCACCCGGGCGACGCGAATAGCGGTGGATATCACTGAGAAACCTGCTCTGGGAGGGGGAGTGCCGGTTTTGTGCGGAAATGCCGCGGATTCGTGGGTGATTCGCCAGGTTTACGGATTCAGGCCTCTGCGAACGCCCGATGAACGGGTGCCCGCAGAGGCCTGAATTCCTAAACGCTAATTGGCGCCAATTATTACACGCCGTCCTGGCGGTCCAGCACCGAGGCCAGCGCCTGTTCGAAGCCGGAGGCCGAGGCGGCGCCAGCCGTCGGGTCCTGCTGGCGGACGTCGATGACATGCCCGGTCAGCTCCGACAGCAGCACGTCCAGCGAGGTGCGGGCGACCGCCGCGGAGGAGAGCAGGCTGCCCGCGGGCTCCTGGCCGAAGGCCTTGGTCCGCATCGGGGTGGCGGTGCGCTCGGGGTTGATGCAGTTGACGCGGATGCCGTCGCCCGCCCACTCGTCGGACAGCGCCTGGGTGAGGTTCACCATGGCTGCCTTGGTGGAGGAGTACAGGCTGTACTCGGCGCGGCCGCGGGTGTAGCTGCTGGAGGTGTACAGCAGCAGCTGGCCCTTGGTCTCCGACAGGTACTTGTAGGAGGAGCGCGCGATCTGCACCGGGGCGAGGTAGTTGACCTTCAGCGCCTCCTCGATGGTGGCGTTGTCGGTCTCGGCGAGCTTGCCTATGCGCAGCACGCCCGCGGTGTTGACGACGTAGTCGATCCGGCCGGTCTCCGCGTACGCCTTGGACAGCGCGTCGTCGACCTCCTCCGGGTTCTCCACGTGCGTGCCGGTGGTGGAGCGGCCCAGCGCGTAGACCTTGGCGCCGTAGGACTCGGCGAGTTCGGAGATGTCCTTGCCGATGCCGTACGAGCCGCCGAAGACGACGATGGTCTTGCCGGTGAGCAGCTCGCGGTAGTCCTCGTCGCCGTTCTGCTCGGGCGCGGCGGTGGAGGCGAGCTGGAAGAGCTTGTCGGCGATGAAGACGTCGACCGGCTGGGTCACCTTCATGTTGTACTCGTCACCCGCGACGACGTGGATCGGCACGTCCGGCAGGTACTTGAGCACGACGGAGCAGTCGTCGGTGGCCTGGAAGTTGGGGTCGCCGGCCGCGACCTCGTAGGCCCGGCGGATCGTGGACAGCTTGAAGGCCTGCGGGGTCTGGCCGCGGCGCAGCCGGGAGCGGTCCGGGATCTCGGTGATGAACTCGCCGTCCTGGCCGTGGGTGCGCGTGACGATGATGGTGTCCGCGGACGGGATGGCCACGTCCACGGCCTCGAAACGCTCCAGCGCGGCCACGCAGTCGTCGATGACGCGCTGCGACAGCAGGGGGCGGACGGCGTCGTGGAAGAGGACGTTGAGGTCCTCTCCCTCGGCCAGGCCCTCGCCGAGGGCGTCGATGGCGCGCTCGGTGGTCTCGTTCCGCGTCGAGCCGCCCTCGATGATCTTCTTGACCTTGGTGAACCCGGCCTTGGCGACGATCTTCTCGATGTCGGGGACGTAGCCCGGCGCCATCAGCACGATGATGTCGTCGATCGAGTCGGCGTTCTCGAAGGTGGTCAGGGTGTGCTCGATGACTGCCTTGCCGGCGATCTTCAGCAGCTGCTTGGGGATCGACAGACCCACCCGCTGACCGGTGCCACCGGCCAGGATCACTGCGGTGGTACGGGGCTTGGCTATGTGCTGGGACACAAGTGACCTACCTTGGGGCGACAGGGAACGTCGAAATGCTCCCACCTCGGGTAACCGCAGTGCAAGGTGAGTGACCGCCACCGCATATGTGCACGCAACCTCTCATTCACCTTGCCCCGCTGGTGACGGGCGATGCCCCCTTTGTCAGTTCCGCGGAATTGCTGTGAGTAACTCCACAGGTGTCGCGGGACTCGTTCAGCGCCGGCGCAGCCGCTTCAGGCAGCGGTGTCCGAGCACCCGGACGAGTTCCTTCGACGGCGTCTGGTGAACGCTGGGCGCCTGAGCGGGCCGAGCGGGCACGGATGCCGCCGCGGCGAGCGCGCCGTACAGCGCCTGCGCGGCGACCTCGGGAGCGATACGGGCCGCGTCGGGCACCGGCTCATCCCGCCCCGGCTCGGCCTGCTCCGGCACGGCGGACAGCAGCGCCGGATCGCCGAGGACCCGGACGCCCGTCATCCCGATCCCCTCCGCCATTTCGGCGCCGATCGCGGCGGCGGCCTCGAGGGCCCACCGGGGCGTGGCGATCCTCACGTCCCGGGCGGTGGGACTGCACGCGTTCTTCATATGCATGACCGCGCCGTTGCGGACGAGCCTGGAATACAGCTCGTCGGGCAGTCCATTGCCCCGGAATTCGACATTAAGATTCCGCAGCATTTCGGTCTCGGCGAGGGTAAGGGACCGATTCGCGGTGTCCGGAACCGGCCGCAGAAGACCGTCGGGCAGGCTCAGCAGCGCCTCGAAGGTGCGCAGCAGGCCGCCCCGGTCCCGGTCGTCCACCACGACGACGGTGACCCGCTCCGGCCCGGTCACCCGGGACCAGCGCTCCACGAGCCGGTCGTGCCGGTGCCGGTGCCAGAAGCTGGGGTTGGGCTTCTCGTACGGGGCCTTGCGGAGCATGTGCTCCAGCCATTCCTCGTAGCCCATGCGCAGCCCGTTCTGCACGTACTGCTGCCACTGCGACGGCATGATCTTCGCCAGCGGGCGCACGGTGACGAGGATGTGCACCCGGTCGCCGCCCAGTTGCCCGACGATCCGCTCGACGGTGGCGCCGTCGTGGGCGTCGGCGAAGAACTCGCTGCTCACCACTGAGGTGTGCCCGCCGGTGGCACGGACCTGTTCCAGCAGCCGGGTCCAGTGCCTGTCGGTGGGGGCGGTGTCGCCCATCATCGCGGGCCGGGAGCAGGCGGCGAGCGCGGCCTCCATGGGGTGCCGGCTGTGCGCCGGGAACTCGACGCCGTACCGCGGCAGCGCCTCCTTCGCGGCGAACAGGGCGCCCTGGATGGCGGTGGTGCCGGTCTTGTGCGGGCCGATGTGCAGCAGGCGGGTGCCCGCGGACAGGGGGGTGACGGCCTCGTTCACCCCGGCGTCGCCTCTCGTACAGTCCGTCTCCATGGTCAACGGAAGGTAAGAGGACTACCTGAGTCCGGGCTGAGAGGAGCCTGGGACACAGATGAGTCCCAGGCTCCCGTCACACAGCTTTCATACCCGGACGCGGCTCATACGACCTGAACGCCCGGTTCGTCCGATTCCACCCGCAGCGTGGCCAGCGTGCTCGCGGTCGCTTGCTGCTTGAGCACCGTGTCCACGACCCGGACCCGTGCGTCGATGCCGTCGCGGCGGATGTCGAAGAGGTGGTAGCCGCGGTGGGCGTCGATGACCTTCCAGTGCGGGTTGTCCGCCATCAGCGGGTCCCACTGGGCATGGAAGGCGGCCTGGTCCTGGTCGCCGCTGCTGGAGATGGAGGTGCCGACGAACTCGGCGCCGACGACGTCGGAGTCGGGGTCGGCGAAGTCCTCCTTGAGGTCGCTGATCATCGTCAGGTGCCGGTCGCCGCTGAGCACGACCGGGTTGCGGATGTCGGCGAAGTCCTTCAGGAACGCGTTGCGTTCGGCCTGGTAGCCGTCCCAGGCGTCGTAGTACCAGAGCTTGCCCTCGCCGAGCTGGAGATCGGTCTCGGCCATCATGATCTGCGAGGCGACGATGTTCCAGCGCGCCGGGGAGTCCCGGAGCCCGTCGAGGAGCCACTCCTTCTGGTCCGCGCCGAGCATGGTCATCGACGGGTCCTGGGCACCGGCCTGGCTGGTGGCCTGGTCGCTGCGGAACTGCCGGGTGTCCAGGACGTTGAGCCGGGCCAGGCGGCCGAACTCCAGGCGCCGGTACATCCGGATGTGCGGGCCGTCCGGGATCGCGGTGGCGCGGACCGGCATGTGCTCGTAGTACGCCTGGAAGGCCGCGGTCAGCCGGGCCACGAACGCGTCGTGCGGCTGCTTGTCGGGGTCCTGCGGGATCTCCCCGGCCCAGTCGTTGTCGACCTCGTGGTCGTCGAAGGTGACCACCCAGGGGGCGTTCGCGTGCATCGCGGCGAGGTCGGGGTCGCCGCGGTACTGGGCGTAGCGGTTGCGGTACTGCTCGAGGGTGTACGGCTCGCCCTTGCCCTCGTGCTTGCGGACGGCGGTCGAGGAGGGCGAGGACTCGTAGATGTAGTCGCCGACGAAGAGCACGAAGTCGGGGTCCTGGGCGAGCATGTCGGCGTACGGGGTGAAGTAGCCGTGCTGCCAGTTCTGGCAGGAGGCCAGCGCGACGCGCAGCGAGCCGCCCTTGCGGTGCGGGTGGGGCGCGGTGCGGGTGCGGCCGGTGGGCGAGATCTGGCCGCTGGTGCGGAAGCGGTACCAGTACGTGCGGCCGGGGTGCAGACCGCGTACGTCCACGTGAACGCTGTGCCCGTACTCGGGCCGGGCCTGGGCGACGCCCCGGTGCGCGGTCTTTCTGAAGCGTTCGTCCTCGGCGAGTTCCCACTCCACCGGAACCACGCTGTCGGGCATGCCACCGCCGTTCAGCGGGTCGGGGGCGAGCCGGGTCCACAGCACGATGCCGTCCGGCAGTGGGTCGCCGGAGGCGACGCCGAGGCTGAACACGCCGTCGGGCAGCTTGGGCTCGGCCGCCTGCGCGGTGGCCGGCAGCCAGAGTTGGGTGGAGGCAGCGGCGCCGAGTACGGCGGCACCGGCGGTCAGAAAGCGGCGTCGGTCGGGCGTTGCTCCGGTCATGCGCTAACTCCCTTGCCACAGTGGCCTCTTGAACACTCGGAAGCTCCCACGGCCGGACGGTCCGCCCGCTGAACGGAAGCCCTCGCGTGCATGACAAATGGGCAGACAAGAGAAGACCCGTTGCGGCACGGGAACCACATGACGAACGTGATCTTGCCGCAACGGGTCTTACCGAAAAAGTCAACCCGTCTTGCTGTGTGTCCTACCGGGTGTCAGGAGACATTCTGTGGCGAGTTGTTCAGCTGTTGAAGCCCGATCCAAGCCGTGCTCCGGAGGCCACGGTGCCCAGCGTGCCGCTACCGAAGGTGAAGGAACCGGTCGCGGTGATTCCGGCGACGGTGGCCTTGAAGACCCATACCGACCCGGCACCGGCGTTCTCCCCCGGCGCCCCGACGGCGAGGTCTCACCGGGCACGCCCACCGCGATGTCGGCGTACCCGTCACCGTCGACGTCGGCCACCGAGACGTCGGTGCCGAAGCCGTGCCCCGCCTCGGCGGTGCCGGGCACAGCGGCGCTGTCCTGGTTGACGAACACCGCCCTCACCCCGTCCGGCCCGTCGGCGGTGCCCGGGATCCAGGCGATCCGGCCGCCCTTGGCCCGGTAGGTGTCGAGGTCGCTGTCGTAGCCGACGGGGCGCCGGACGTGCTCACCGTGGAGAACACGGTGGTGTACGACATCGACGGCGCCGGGCTCCAGGGCGGCGAGAACCTCGACATCGGGGACGTCGATGCGGACGGCTACGCCGACATCGTGGTGGGCCGGGCCGTCGACGTTCTTGCCACGGGCGACCTCAACGGCGGCGGCATCACCGACGTGGCCGCCACCGAGAACGACGGCGACGAGTGGGACTCCCGCCGCCGCCGACGTCACCGACCGCCAGATGCCCCCGCGCGCCCAGCGAGTCGTACGCCTTGCCGCCCGGCAGCGAGGCACCGCCGGACAGGCCCTCGGGCCCGCCCCAGACCACCTCGACCAGCCCGGCGTCGGTCCCGGCCGCCGTGTCCTCGCCGCCCACGCCGTCTTCAGGCCGGGGAGGAAACGAATCTGGGGTGTAAGACCGTGGGCGGCACACCGTCCCTTCGCTGGTAACCCCAGGCGGCAGCGGGCTGCGAAGCAGAAAGCCCGACCCGCGAGGGAAGGAATCTTCGCCGTTCAGGCGAGGAGGAGGTCAAATGGGTCCCTCCCCTGCTCCGGCTCCGTGGTGCCCTGGACTGGATTACCCGGGCCTCCACGTCTGAGGCGCGGCCGCGCACCTCACTTCACTCGGCGGCCGCGCACCTCACTTCACTCGAACGGGTTGAACTCGCCGAACTCCTCGAGGGCCTCGTCCCGCTCCGCCTGCTTGTCCCGGCGCCGCTGGACCGCGGGACGCTGCTCCTCGAACCGGTGGTCCTCGCCACGCCGGCCGAGCATCTCCGCGCCCGCCATGACCGACGGCTCCCAGTCGAAGACGACCGCGTTCTCCTCGGGGCCGATGGCCACGCCGTCGCCGGAGCGGGCGCCCGCCTTCATCAACTCCTCCTCGACACCGAGGCGGTTGAGCCGGTCGGCGAGGTAGCCGACGGCCTCGTCGTTGTTGAAGTCGGTCTGGCGGATCCAGCGTTCGGGCTTCTCGCCGCGCACCCGGAACAGCGGCTCCCCGCCGGTCTCCTCGCGGGTGACCGTGAAGCCCGCGTCGTCCACGGCCTTCGGCCGGATCACGATCCGGGTCGCCTCTTCCTTCGGCTTCGCGGCCCGCGCCCCGCCGACCAGCTCACCGAGCGCGTACGACAGCTCCTTCAGGCCGATGTGCGCCACCGCCGACACCTCGAAGACGCGGTAACCGCGCGCCTCCAGGTCCGGCCGCACCATCTCGGCGAGGTCCTTGCCGTCGGGCACGTCGACCTTGTTCAGGACGACGATCCGGGGCCGGTTGTCGAGCCCGCCGTACTCGCGCAGCTCCGCCTCGATGATGTCGAGGTCGGACACCGGGTCGCGGTCGGACTCCAGGGTCGCCGTGTCCAGCACGTGCACCAGCACGCTGCACCGCTCCACGTGCCGCAGGAACTCCAGGCCCAGGCCCTTGCCCTGGCTGGCACCCGGGATCAGTCCCGGCACGTCGGCGATGGTGTAGACGGTCGAACCGGCCGTGACGACACCCAGGTTGGGCACGAGGGTGGTGAACGGGTAGTCGGCGATCTTCGGCTTCGCCGCGCTCAGCACCGAGATCAGCGAGGACTTGCCCGCGCTCGGGTAGCCGACCAGCGCCACGTCGGCGACCGTCTTCAGCTCCAGGACGATGTCCTGGAGTTCGCCCGGCACACCTAGCAGCGCGAACCCGGGCGCCTTGCGGCGGGCGCTCGCCAGAGCCGCGTTGCCGAGGCCGCCCCGGCCGCCCTGCGCGGCGACGTACGACGTGCCGTTTCCGACCAGGTCGGCGAGGACGTTGCCCGCCTTGTCGAGGACGACCGTGCCGTCCGGCACCGGCAGGACGAGGTCCTGCCCGTCCTTGCCGGAGCGGTTGCCGCCCTCGCCGGGCTTGCCGTTGGTGGCCTTGCGGTGCGGGGAGTGGTGGTAGTCGAGAAGGGTCGTCACCGACTGGTCGACGGTCAGGATGACGTCGCCGCCCCTGCCGCCGTTGCCGCCGTCGGGGCCGCCGAGCGGCTTGAACTTCTCACGGTGGACGGAGGCACAGCCGTGACCTCCGTTACCCGCGGCGACATGCAGTTCGACGCGGTCCACGAAGGTGGTCATGGTTCGGTGCCTCCAGATACGTACGGGGTATTGCCTATGTCAACACGCGAAAGGCGGACCCGCCTTCCCGACCGGGAAGTGAGGTCCGCCTCGCGAAGCGTTCGGTCTGAGCCTTGGCTCAGGCGACCGGAACGATGTTCACGACCTTGCGGCCACGGTGGCTGCCGAACTCCACCGCACCGGCCTGGAGCGCGAACAGCGTGTCGTCGCCGCCGCGGCCGACGCCGGCGCCCGGGTGGAAGTGGGTGCCGCGCTGGCGGACCAGGATCTCACCGGCGTTCACGACCTGACCGCCGAAGCGCTTCACGCCGAGCCGCTGGGCGTTGGAGTCGCGACCGTTCCGAGTGGACGATGCGCCCTTCTTGTGTGCCATCTGTTCTCAGTCCCTTACTTCGCAGCCGTGGGGATCTCAGTGACCTTGATCGCCGTGTACTGCTGGCGGTGGCCCTGACGACGGCGGTAGCCGGTCTTGTTCTTGTAGCGAAGGATGTCGATCTTGACGCCCTTGTGGTGGTCCACGACCTCGGCCTGGACCTTGATGCCGGCCAGCACCCACGGGTCGCTGGTCACAGCGTCGCCGTCGACAACGAGCAGGGTCGAGAGCTCGACCGTGTCGCCAACCTTGGCAGTGGAAATCTTGTCAACCTCAACGATGTCGCCGACAGCAACCTTGTGCTGGCGACCACCGCTGCGCACGATGGCGTACACGCGGATCTCACTCTCTCGCTCGGGGAACGGCACCCCCGCAGTCCAGCCGCCCGCACGCGAGCGGCCTCTCCGGAACACCCGGTGCTCCGGAGGAAGAGGTTTACGGGGATGTGGCGCGTCCATATCCACGGAACACGCCGACGGTCAAGGTTACGGGGCCATGGTCGAAGGGGTCAAACCGGGCCGGGCCCCGCCGCTGTGCGGCCGGTCACGTGGACCGGCCGCACCGCATGCTGACCCTGCCGGGTCAGCCCTCGTCGGTGGCGGTGGAGACCGCGGTCTTCTTCGCCGTCGACTTGGCGGCGGCCGTCTTGGCGGTCTTCGCCGCCTTCTTGGCCGTCGTCTTCTTGGCGGCCGTCTTCTTGGCCGCGGTCTTCTTCGCCGTGGTCGCCTTGGTGGCGGCCTTCTTCGCGGTGGCCTTCTTGGCGGCCTTGCGGGCCGTCTTCTTGGCCGGCGCGGCCTCCTCGGGCTCCCCGGCGGCTGCCGGAGCCGGAGCCTCGGCGGCCGCTGCGGCCTCGGTGGGTGCCTCCGCCGACGGGACGACCACGACGGCCGCCTCCTCGGACGCGGTGGGCGCGGTGGCCTTGCGCACGGCACGGCGGCGCGGGCGGGCCGGGGCGGCGCTCTCGGCGGGCGCCTCCTCGGCCGGGGCCGCGGCCTCGGGCCGAGCCACCGGGGCCTCGGGCTCCGCCACCGGGGTCTCGGCGGCGGGCGCCACCGGCTCGGTGATCGTCACCACGGCCGTCTCGGTCCCCGCGGGGGAACCGGCCGGAGCCGACACCTTGCGGGTCGCCCGGCGCCGCGTACGTCCCTTGGGCGCGGCCTCCTCGGCGGCCGGGGCGGGAGCCTCGGCCTGCGTCACCGGTACGACCGGGTCCTCGACGGCGACGGGCTCGGCCTGCGCCTCGGCGGCCGGCTCCGGCAGCACCGGACGCTCGGTCTCCGCCGCGACGGAGACGTCCTGGGCGGTCGGGGCCTCGGCGACCTCGGCCGCCTCGACGACCTCGGCCTCCGCCTTGGGAGCCTCCTGCTTCCGGGCCTCCGCCCTCGGCGCGCCGGCCGGAGCCGACGCCCGCCGGCTCGCCCGGCGCCGCGAACGGCCACGGGTGGCGGCGGCCTCGGCCTCGGCGACGCTGCTGTACAGCTCCTCGTCCGGGGCGAAGTCGGGGGCGGGCAGGGCCACCGGCTCGGCGACCTCGGCCGCGACTTCCGCGACGGCCTCGGTCTCGGCCTCCTCCTCGGCGGTCGCGGCGATCCCGGAGGCCACGGACACGGTCTCCTGCTCGGTCACCTGGCCGTCGCCACCGCGCCCGCGCTTCTTGCGCTTGCCGCCGCCCCCGGTGGAGGTCGGCTGCTCCATGTGCACGATGACACCGCGGCCGTTGCAGTGGACGCAGGTCTCGGAGAAGGACTCCAGCAGGCCCTGGCCGACCCGCTTGCGGGTCATCTGGACCAGGCCCAGCGAGGTGACCTCGGCGACCTGGTGCTTCGTACGGTCCCGGCCCAGGCACTCCAGCAGGCGCCGCAGCACCAGGTCCCGGTTGGACTCCAGCACCATGTCGATGAAGTCGATCACGATGATGCCGCCGAGGTCGCGCAGCCTGAGCTGGCGGACGATCTCCTCGGCCGCCTCCAGGTTGTTCCTGGTGACCGTCTCCTCGAGGTTGCCGCCCTGACCGGTGAACTTGCCGGTGTTGACGTCGACGACGACCATCGCCTCCGTCCGGTCGATCACCAGCGAACCGCCGCTGGGCAGCCAGACCTTGCGGTCCAGGGCCTTGGCGAGCTGCTCGTCGATCCGGTACGTGGCGAAGACGTCGACCTCGGAGGTCCACTTCGACAGCCGGTCGGCCAGGTCGGGCGCGACGTGCGAGACGTAGCCGTAGATCGTCTCCCAGGCGTCCTCGCCGCTGACGACGACCTTGGAGAAGTCCTCGTTGAAGATGTCGCGGACGACCCGGACGGTCATGTCCGGCTCGCCGTACAGCAGCGTCGGGGCGTTGCCGTTCTTCGACTTCTTCTGGATGTCCTCCCACTGCGCGTGGAGCCGCTCGACGTCCCGGCGCAGCTCGTCCTCGCTCGCGCCCTCGGCGGCGGTGCGCACGATGACGCCCGCGTCCTCGGGGACGATCTTCTTGAGGATGGTCTTCAGCCGCGCGCGCTCGGTGTCGGGCAGCTTGCGGCTGATGCCGGTCATCGAGCCCTCGGGGACGTACACGAGGTAGCGGCCCGGGAGGGAGACCTGGCTGGTCAGGCGGGCGCCCTTGTGGCCGATCGGGTCCTTCGTCACCTGGACGAGGACCGACTGGCCGGACTTCAGGGCGGACTCGATACGGCGCGGGCCGTTCGCCATGCCCAGCGCCTCGAAGTTGACCTCACCGGCGTAGAGGACCGCGTTGCGGCCCTTGCCGATGTCGATGAAGGCGGCCTCCATCGACGGCAGCACGTTCTGGACCTTGCCCAGGTAGACGTTGCCGACGTACGAGGTCGACTGCTCCTTGTTGACGTAGTGCTCGACGAGCACGCCGTCCTCCAGGACGCCGATCTGCGTGCGGTCGCCGTTCTGGCGGACGACCATCACGCGCTCGACGGCCTCGCGGCGGGCCAGGAACTCGGCCTCGGTGATGATCGGGACGCGGCGGCGGCCCTGCTCGCGGCCTTCCCGGCGGCGCTGCTTCTTGGCCTCCAGACGGGTCGAGCCCTTGATGGACTGCACCTCGTCCGACGGCTCGGCGGCCTTGCGGGGTTCGCGGACCTTGACGACCGTGCGCTCCGGGTCGCCCTCGCCGGGCTCGGTGTCGGTTCCGGTGTCACCGGCGCGACGACGACGCCGGCGGCGGCGACGGCTGGAGCTGGAGCCGCCGGAGTCCTCGGAGCGAGCGTCCTCGGCGTCCTCTTCCTCCTGCTCGGCGGTGTCCTCGGCGTCCTGCTCGGCCTGCTCGGCGGCGAACTCCTCGGAGTCGGCGTCCGCACCGGGCTCGCCGTCCACGGCGTCACCGCGACGGCGACGACGGCCACCGCGGCGGCGGCGACGGCGCGAACCGGTGTCCTCGTTGTCGTCGGCCTCGTCGGTCTCTTCGCCGTCGGCGAGGTCCTCGGCGGACTCCGCCGGTTCCTCGGCCTCCTCGGCCTCGTCGGCGGTGGTCTCCTCGGCCCGGGCCTCGGCCTCCTCGCCGTACCCGGCACCCCGGCGGCGACGGCGGCGGCGCGAGCCGGTCTGCTCCTCGGGGGACTCCTCGACCGCTTCGACCGCCGCGGCCTCGTCGGCCTCGTCGGTCTCGGCAGCCTCGGCGGCCGCTTCGGCGGCGGCGCGCTGCGGGGTCTGGAACTGCGGCTCGGTGAACACGGGCGCCTGGAACACGGCCACGGCGGGCCGGGCCGGGCGGCGCGGTGCCTCGGCCTCGGCCTCGCCCTCCGCGGCCTGCGGGACGGCCGCCTGCGCGGGCTCGGCGAAACCGGTCGCGGCCTGCCGCACGACCCGACGGCGGCGGCGCGGGGCGGCGGCCTCGGCGTCGGGCTGCGGGGCTTCGGCGGGGGCCTGCGGCGCTTCGGCCGCAGGGGTCTCGGCGGGCTGCGCGGGCTCGGCGGCTGCGGCGGCCTTCTCGGTCACAGCGGCAGCCTCTTCGGTCACAGCGGTTTCTTCCGTCACCGCGGTACCGGCCGTGGCGGACACGCGGCGCGTGGCACGGCGGCGGGTACGCCGCGGAGCGGCCTCCTCGGCCTCGACGGCGGGCGCCTCGGGAGCCGCTACGGGAGTCTCGGCGGCAGCGGGAGCGGCTTCCGGGGCCGGAGCGGTCCCGGTGGCCTCCTCGGCCGCGCTCGGCGCACCGGCGGGCGCGGCGGCCCGGCGGGTCGCACGGCGACGCGGACGAGCGGGCGCGGCCTCCTCCACGGCGGCCGGAGCCTCGGCGGCGGACGCCTCGGCGGCCTCCGTCTCGGCGGTCACCGTCTCGGTGGCCTCCGCCGACGAGGGCGCAGCCGCGGGGGCGGACACGCGGCGCGTGGCACGGCGGCGGGTACGGGGCGGAGCGGCCTCCTGCGCGGCCTCCTCGGCCTCGACGGCGGCGGGCGCCTCGGCCTCGGCAGGAGCCGGGGCGGCGGCAGCCGGTACGACCGTCTCGGCGGCCTCCGTGGACGCCGGTGAACCGGCGGGCGCGGCGGCCCGGCGGGTCGCACGGCGCCGCGGACGAGCGGGCGCGGCCTCCTCCACGGCGGCCGGAGCCTCGGCGGCGGACGCCTCGGCGGCCACCTTCTCCTCGACCTCGTCGACGTCGGCGGCCGGTATGGCCGGCGCGGTGACCTCGGCCGGGGTCTCGGCCCCGGCGGGCGGACCCGCGGGGCGGGAAGCGGCACGGCGCCGACGACGCGGCGGCAGGGTGTCGCTGGGGGTGTTGAGTTCGGAACCCTCAGTGGGTTCGGTCGGCTCGAGCATGCGGGCGTTTCTCCCGTCAGGCTCCCGGGCGCCGCGCCTGGTCCGGCGTCGATCTCGTCGACCGCCGTTGACGTCCGCGGCTCGCGCGGTGCGCGGTGCCGCCGTTCGCGGCGCGGTCGCCGCACGGGAGCTCTTCGTGTCCTGTCTCGCCGGTTCCGTACGCCTTGTTTTGTACGGCCTGGCGAAAGTCTTCTGGTCGGTGCGCTGCCCGACCCAGGTGGCTCCCGAGTACGAGGGCGGCGCTACGACGTCCGTCCTTACGCGGAACCTTCCGTCGCCGACGCCGTCGCGGCGGCAGCGGGAACGGCCGTTGTGAGGGCCTCCGCCGCCTCGCGGTCGGGCGCGAGCGGGTCGGTCACCGTGCCGGTCTCTTCATCGAGCAGCCCCTGCGCCAGCCTGGTCACCGCTGCGGGGACCGGCGGCGTCAGGTCGGCCACGGCGCGGAGACCGGACAGGACGTCGTCGGGTCGTACGGCAGGCGTCACGTGCCGAACAACCAGCCGCAGTATCGCACAGGGCTGGTCGGTCGGCCTATCAGCCTGCTGACTCTGTGTTGTCACTCTCTCCAGGTTCACGACCGCGGGTCGAGCGTCGAAGGTGCGGACGCCGTTCTTGGTCATGCGCTGGACCTCGACGGCGCCGGCCCCGTTGAAGGCCGCCACCGCCCGCTCGGCGTCGGCCGGGTCGACGCCGTCCAGCCTGAGCTCCCACACGGAAGCCGTCAGCCGGTCGGCGAGTCCCGATGTCCGCGCCTCTACCGCGTCGACGATGTCGAGCCCGAGGGGCAGCGACTCGTCGAGGAGGTCGCGCAGCGGCTCCGGGTCGCGGTGCTCGGTGAGCGCGATCTCCAGGTACTCCGCCTCACTGCCCGTGCCGGTGGGTGCGGCATTGGCGTACGACACCTTCGGGTGCGGCGTGAACCCCGCCGAGTACGCCATCGGCACCTCGGCACGGCGCAGCGCCCGCTCGAAGGCGCGCTGGAAGTCACGGTGGCTGGTGAACCGGAGGCGGCCGCGCTTGGTGTAGCGCAGTCGGATGCGCTGCACCGCGGGTGCGGGCGGCGGGCCTTCGGGCTGTCGCTTGCCCAGTGTTCTAGTCCTTCGTGAGAGCGGTCGTACTGCTATCAAGAGTACGTGTCTCCGGCGCCTTGAGTTCCCGCCGGTCCTCCGGCCCCGGCCGCCGGGGCTCGCCGAACAGCGCCCGGCGGACGTCGGCACGCGCCTGCCGGACGGTCTCCCGGGCGGCGGCCAGCGCCTGCCGGCCGGCTCGTCCCACGGCCCGCGCGGCCTCGGCGACGGGCCGCAGCAGCAGGTCCCGCGCGACGTGCCCGACCGGGGTGAGGAGGGCCCGGTGCACCCATCGCGCCGGCTCCACGGACATCCACCGGAAGAGGGTCCCGAGGACCCGCCCGACGGTGCGCGAGACGTACCCGGCGATCCGCCAGGCGTGCCCGAGCGCCGTCCCGGTCTCCCGTCCGACGACGGAGAGGACCCGGCCGACCGGTACGAGCACCCAGCGCCACAGGGCGAGCGCGGGCAGGACCAGC
Source organism: Streptomyces sp. NPDC054834 (assembly GCF_053611185.1). Classification (NCBI taxonomy): domain Bacteria; kingdom Bacillati; phylum Actinomycetota; class Actinomycetes; order Kitasatosporales; family Streptomycetaceae; genus Streptomyces; species Streptomyces sp. NPDC054834. The sequence continues at coordinate 34,362 of NZ_JBSGZV010000010.1, forward strand.
AGGACGCGGGCGATCCAGTACAGGACGGTGCCGATGCCGGTGGCGACCGTGCGCAGCAGCCGGGCCACGGCCTGCCCGACCGGCCTGAGCACCCACACCACGGCGTGCCCGATCGGGGTGAGCACACGCGCGTACACCCACGCCAGGGCGTGTCCCACAGTCGTGAGGAGATACCGGTACAGCCACCCCAGCGGCACCACGACCAGCCCGTACAGCAGCCATCCGATCGCCCTGCCGGCCGGTGCCAGTCCGTACCGCCACTCGACGACGAGGTCGGCGCGCTCGGGCGGGGGCGGCGGCTTGCGCGGATCCGTGCCGCCGGCCGTCAGCCGACGACCTGGACGGTCGTTCCCTTCGTGGCGAAGTCCCACATCGCCTTGCCGTCCGCCGCACGCTCTCGGACGGCGCCGGTGCGCAGGCTGGGGTTCGGCGACGGCGAGGAGCCGTCCACCGCGTTGGAGAAGGCGTTGGAGGTCCCGAAGTACACGGCGTTCTCTATCCGCACGCCGTCGCTGCCGACCCCGGTCTCACGCCGGAACGTCACGGGAAACGCCCCCTTGGCCGGCGTCACCGTCCCCGGCCAGACGGCGAACGTCCGCTGGGACTTCCCGTCGGCCCCGACCAGCCACACCCGCTTCTGCCCCAGCGAGTACACCACTCGGCGCCCCGTGCCGGAGCCGGCGGGCACCTTGTACTGCGGGGGCTTGGGCGCGGCGGAGTGGGACGCCTTCGCGCTCGGCTTCGGAGCGGCGCCGCCGGCCAGACCCCCGTCCGGAATCCCCTTCCGCGCCTGGAGGGAGAGCACGAACACTATGGCCAGTGCCCCCACCAACAGCCCGGTTATCCAGGCACCCGCGGGCACTTTACGCCTCGACACTGGACCAGTCTCCCCACACGCCCCTTGCGGACCTCCCCGACGTCGGCCCTCCGTGTCGGTAGATTATCCGTGCGATGTCAGTGGGAGATGTCAGCGGGAGACGAACTGCTGACCGCCGTCGATGTCGTACGTCCCACCGGTGAGCGCGGTGTTGCACATGATGTGCACGGCCAGCGCGGCGACATCGCCGGGCTCGACGACCCTCCCGATGGGCAGCGTGGCCCGCAGTTCCTCGCGCCGGGCAGCGAGCCGGTCGCCCAGGAGCTCGGCCGACAGGGGCGTGTCCACGAATCCGGCGGCGATGAGATTGACCCGGACCGGCGCGAGTTCGACCGCCAGGTCGGCGATGAGGGCGGGCAGTGCCGCGGTGAGGGCGGACACGACCGCCAGGCCCGCGCCGGGGCGCCGGCCGCCGGTGCCGCCCATGAACAGCAGCGTGCCTCCGGCTCGCACCTTGTCACGGCTGTAGAGGGCGACCGCGAGTGTCGTGGCGAGGCGTTCGCCGAACTCACGGGGGGCCTGCGCGAGGTCCACGTCGGCCAGGGGGGTGTAGGAGGGGCTGCCGGCCGTGACCATCACATGGTCGACCGGTCCCGGCAGATCCTGGAAGAACTCCCGGAGCCGGCCGGCGTCGCCGGCGTCGAACGACGCGGTGGCGATGGGCTCGACCTCGAGCGCGGCCCGCTCCAGCCGTTCGGGGTTCCGGCCGACCAGGACCACCTGGCCGCCGTCGGCGCGCACTTGGCGGGCGGTCTCCAGCCCGATGCCCGCGCTGCCACCGATCACCACGACGGTCCGGCCGGCCAGGCCGGCCTGTCGGCCGCTGCCCGTCATCCGCTCGCTCCTCCGTACACCGACCCCGGTCCCAATTGTCGCCGCCTGGGCGGTTTTCCGCTCAGCCACCGCCGTCTTCCCGGGGCAACGGGGCGCCTCACCCGTGCCGGGTGAGGCGCTCGGCTCTTGACGTGCGCAAGCTAGGCCTGAGGAGGAGCAAAGGAGACAGATCATGACCGCGACACACCATGCCCGCCCGGAACCGGCCAAGCAGCACTGGGCAGTCGGTCTGATGATGTTCGCCGCCGTCATGCTGGCGATCGTCGGCGTGCTCGACATCTTCCGCGGCATCATGGGCATCGCCCAAGACAACGTCTTCCTGACGACGTCCGGATACGTCTTCCAGTACGACCTGACCGGCTGGGGCTGGGTCCACCTCATTCTCGGGGCGGTCGCCTTCGTGGTCAGCCTGGGCCTGTTCCAGGTGGCGACATGGGCGCGGGTCGCCGGCGTGGTGATCGCCGGATTCCTCATCATCGCCAACTTCCTCTCCCTGCCCTACTACCCGGTGTGGTCCGTCCTGGCGATCGCCATCTCCGGCTTCGTCATCTGGGCGCTGTGCGTAGTGCGGCCCGAGAGGCCCCCGGCCGTGTGACAGGAACGTGTGAGTGACAGGAACGTGTGACAGGAACCGGTTCGACGTGCGACGGGAGCGGCGCGGGGACACGGCCGCGGCCTGGGCCCGGCTGGCGCTCCTCGCCCTGCTGGGCAGCGTGCTCGTGCTGCTCGTCACCGCCGGACTGCGCAGCGTGCTCTGGGTGCTGATCGCCGCGGCGGGCGTGGCCGTGACGGCCGCCGGGCTCTGGTGGGTCCTCGCTCACTCGGGAGTCGTCCGGGCCGTCGGGGTCCTCTTGGTGGTGCTCGTTCCGCTCGCGGTCCTGGCCCTGTTCGCCGCGCACGACATGCTCTGGCCGGCCAGTCTCTCCCTGGGCCTGTGGGTGCTGGCACTGGCGGCCGCCCGGATCGCGACGACCCCCGCGGACCGTGCCGCCGGGCGCGGCGGTGAGCCCAGGCCGGTGGCGGCCCCGCGGCATCCGTGGGTCGTGATGAACCCGCGCTCCGGCGGGGGCAAGGTCGACCGCTTCCACCTGGTCGAGAGGGCGAGAGCGGCAGGCGCCCGCGTCGTCCTGCTGGATCCGGCGCACCACCAGGACGTGGCGGAGCTGGCCCGGGGTGCGGTGGCCGAAGGAGCCGATCTGCTGGCCGTGGCCGGCGGGGACGGCACGCAGGCTCTGGTCGCCGAGGTCGCGGCCGGGCACGACGTGCCCTTCATGGTGATCCCGGCGGGGACGCGCAACCACTTCGCACTCGATCTGGGTCTCGACCACGACGACCCGGCAGCCGCCCTCGAGGCGTTCACCGACGCCGTCGAGTTCCGCGTCGACCTGGGGTTCGCCGCCGACCGGGTGTTCGTCAACAACGCTTCCTTCGGGACCTACGCGGTCGTGGTGGGCAATCCCGGCTACCGGGACGCGAAAGTGCGCATGACGCTTCAGGCGCTGCCCGGTCTCCTCACCGGCCCGGAAGCGCCACGGCTGCGGATGCGTGCCGGACAGACGCACGCCGAGGGCCTCCAGGCCGTACTCGTCAGCAACAACCCCTACCGGCCCGTCGTCGACTCGGCGCATCCCGGACTGCGGGAGAGTCTCGACTCCGGACGGCTGGGTGTACTGGGTGTGCGCGTCGACAGCTCCGCCCAGGCGGCCCGGCTCCCGGCCCGGCTGATGGGGAGGGCCCGGCGGTCACCGGCCGTGACACGGCTGACGGCCCGCGAAGTGGTCGTGGAGGGCGACGGGGACACCGTCGCGGCCGGCATCGACGGAGAGTCCGTCGTACTGCCCGCTCCGGTGGTCTGCCGGGTGACCCCCGGAGCGCTGCGGGTCCGTGTCCCGCGTCACCGGCCGGGAACACCGCCGAACAGGCCCCGGGCGGACTGGCGACGAGTGATGCGCCTGGCGCTGACCCGGCCCGACCGGCAGCGGATTCACCTCTGACCAGGCAGCTCGCAGTACTGGGCCGGACAGCGGCGCCAGCCCGGCACGGGTTTCTCCTCGGGCAGCGCGTTCGGCCCGTCCGTCCGCAGCGCGGTCATGGCATGTTCTTCTTGCTCTTCTTGCTCTTCTTGGTCTTCTTGTTCTTCTTGGTCTTCTTCGGGGGTCCCGCGAGGTCTCTCCTGATTTCGGCCAGTTCGTGGCGGGTCTGCTCACTGACCTGCGGATACTGGGGGTTGATGTCGATGAGCGTGTGCGCCAGCACCGCGGCCGCGCACAGCCGCGCGAACCATTTCCGGTCGGCGGGTATCACGTACCAGGGCGCCCACTCGGTGCTGGTGGCCGACAGCATCCGCGAGAACGCCCGCTGATAGTCGTCCCACCTGGCGCGCTCGCGGACGTCCGCCGGCGAGAACTTCCAGTTCCGCTCGGGAACGTCTATGCGCTGGAGGAAACGGACCCGCTGTTCTTCCTTCGACAGGTTCAGGAACAGCTTCACGATCCTGAAACCGTTGTCGGTCAGATAGCGCTCCCACTCGTTGATCTCCCGGTAGCGCCGCTCCCAGACGTCCGGACCGCGCGCCGCGCCGGGCAGCTTCTGGCGCCGGAGGTTCTCGGGGTGCACCCGCACCACCAGGACCTCTTCGTAGTGGGACCGGTTGAAGATGCCGATCTCTCCGCGCCGGGGCAGGTGACGGGAGTAGCGCCACAGGTAGTCGTGGTCGAGTTCCTCCTCCGAGGGCACTTTGAAGGCGGCCACCCGCACTCCCTGCGGATTGAGCCCGCTCATCACATGGCGGATCGTCCCGTCCTTGCCGCCGGCGTCCAGGGCCTGGAGGCACACCAGCACCCCGTAGACGTCCTGCGCGGCCAGCCGCCGCTGGTAGTCGGCCAGCAGTTCGATGCCGCTGCGCAGCAACTCGACGCCGTCCCTCTTCTTGTTGATGCCCGCCTTGTACGCGGGGTCGAAGTCCTCCGGCAGACGCACCTCGGTGCCGGGTCCGACCCTCAGCGGGCTGACGAACTCGGCCATGCGCTCGGCTCTCTCGTCGGCCATCGCCCCTTCGTCCCTTCGTCGCCCCCGCCCGCCCCGGCCCCATGGCCACGCTTCCGTTCCAAGGTTCGGCCTGGTCAGCGGGGGCGGCTTCACCCTCCGCGGGTGGTTCGCGCCGCGCCGGCCGTTACGACGGAAGGTCCTGCTCGGTCCAGATCGTCTTGCCGGTGGTGGTGTAGCGCGTGCCCCAGTGGTGGGTCATCTGGGCGATGATGAACAGGCCCCGGCCGCCCTCGTCGTCGCTGGCTGCGTGCCGCAGATTGGGCGTGGTGTGGCCGGTGTCGGAGACCTCGCAGATCAGGGTCCGGTCACGGATCAGGCGTACCTGGATCGGGCCGCCGACGTAGCGGATGGCGTTGGTGACCAGTTCGCTGACGATGAGCTCGCTGGTGAACGCCAGGTCGTCCAGCTCCCAGTCGCCGAGCTGTTTGCTGACGGCGCCGCGGATGGTGGCGACCGCGGCCGGGTCCGGGGACAGTTCCCACTGGGCGAACTGGTTGCGGTTCAGCAGGCGTGTGCGGACCACGAGCAGCGTCGCGTCCTCGTCCACCGGCCCGGGCAGCAGTGTGGTCACCGCCCGGTCGCACAGTTCTTCCAGGGAGCTCCGGTCGTCGGCGAGGACGTCCGCGAGCTGCGCGAGCCCGGCGTCGCGGCTGTCCGTCGCCTGGAGGAGGCCGCCCGTGAAGAGCGCGACGAGACTGCCCGGCGGGAGCTGGAGTTCCGTGCTCTGGTAGGGCGCGCCGCCGACTCCCAGCGGCGGTCCGGGCGGCAGCTCCGGATAGTCGACGACACCCGTGTGCGGTTCGACGACCGCCAGCACCGACTCCCCGGCCCGCGCCAGGCTGCACTTCCCCGACACCGGGTCGTACACCGCGTACAGACAGGTCACGTCGACGGCCGCGGCGGCCCGCGACCTCAGGCGACCCGTGCCGTGGCCGTTCCCGCGCTCGTGCGCGGTCTGCTCGACCAGGTCGTCCATGCGGGACAGGAGCTCGTCCGGGGTCAGGTCCAGCCGGGCCAGGACGCGCACCCCCGTACGCAGGCTTCCCATGGTGGCCGCGGCGCGCAGCCCGTGACCGAGCACGTCCCCGACGACCAGGCCGACCCGGGTGCCCGACAACGGGATGACGTCGTACCAGTCGCCGCCCACCCCGGACCCGCTGTCGGCGGGCAGGTAGCGGCTCGCCGAGTCGAGGGCGGTGTGCTGCGGCAGACGGCGGGGAAGCAGGCCCCGCTGGAGTTTGAGTGCCACGGTGTGGCCACGGGTGACCACCGGCAGCAGCAGGAGACCGAGCAGCAGGGCGCCCAGGCCGACGACGGTCACCCCGCCGGTCGGTCCGATCAGCGGCAGGTCGACGCTGGTGGCGCCGTACCCGGGTGCCGCGTAGACGAAGGCGGCGTAGAAGAACAGGCAGAGCATGATCAGCGCGCCCACCCCGGGCAGCACGCCCTTGAACACGAGGTCCTTGGTGCTGTGGGTGAGGATCTTGCGGTGGTACCACAGGCAGGCGAACCCGGTCAGCCCGTACTGGAAGGTGATCGCGAGACCGACCGAGTCGATCGAGTCGGCCAGCACGTTCCCGCTGAAAGAGGTCAACAGGACGAGGAAGGCGATCGAGACCGCTCCCATGCCGACGGTCGACCAGGTCGGGGTGAGGAACCTGCGGTGGACCCGGGCGAACCGGGAGGGTACGGCCTTGTGCACCGCCATGGAGAAGACGGTCCTGGCCAGGGGCAGGATGGTGGTCTGGGTGGAGGCCAGCGCCGAGGTCAGCACCATCAGGATCAGCAGTCTCGAAAGGACGAGCCCTGTGTCGTGGCTCCCGAAGACGGCCTCGCCCAGTCCGGAGAACACATCGCCGGAGTGGGCGGCGTTGCCCAGACCGATGCCCGAGCCGCCGTCTCCGGCGAAGGCCTGCGCCGACGTGGCCACCAACGCGTACATGATCAGCAGCAGCACGGTGGACATGACCGCGGCGCGCCCGGGGATGCGTGTGCTGTCGACGGTTTCCTCGTTGATCGAGACGGCGGTGTCCCAGCCCCAGTAGATGAAGACTCCCGCCAGGAGGCCCGATGTGAGGCCCTTCACGGAGGACACCTCGAAGGGGTTGAACCAGGAGGCGGAGACATGGATCGCCGTCGGCGGAGGGTCGGTGTAGACCCTGACCAGCGCGGCGACGGCGAACAGGACCAGCATCCCCGCCTCCATGCACAGCAGCCAGCGCTGGACGGCGGCGGAGAACTCGATGCCGACGTAGCAGACCGTGGTCATCACTACGATCCAGACGATGCCCGCCACGGTGGTCCACAGCCGGTCCTCCGCGAGTCCGTCAAGGCCCACCAGCCGAAAGCTGTAGGCACCGGCGATCTCGGCGAGGCTCGCCATGACGATCACGTTGGCGACGATGATGCCCCAGCCGCCCATCCAGCCGGTGCGGGGACCGAAGGCGCGGGTCGCCCAGGTGAAGGTGGTTCCGCAGTCGGCGTTGCTCGCGTTGAGCTCCCGGAAGGCGTACGCGATAAGCAGCATCGGCACGAACGACAGCATGATGACGATCGGGGCCTGGAGGCCGACCGCCGCCACGATGAGCCCCAGCGTCGCGGCGAGACTGTAGGCGGGGGCGGTGGACGCCACCCCGATGACCACCGAGGAGAACATGCCCAGGGCGTCGTTCTTGAGCCCCTTCCGGCCGGCCCCCGTCCCGGGAGCGGGGCGGCCGGCGGACCCGACGCCGCCAAAGTGCCTCACACTTGATTCCAACGCCGGGTCGCTCTCCTCCGCAACAGAAGCGGCGGTTGCCGGTGGGCCGGACCATCGCCGTCACAGCAGCACCCCGGAGTACGGGCAGCGGCGGACGCGCCGTGACTGACGTGCTGCGGAGCGCCAGGTCCCGCAGTCTGGGGGCATGCTCACATCGCATCACCGGGCCGCCGGCGCGTCCCGTCGGCGGAGATCGGCACACCGGCTGGTCGCCGCCGCCCGGTCCGCGCACACACGGGCGACGGCCCGGTTTCCGGTGGTCACCCACCTCGCGGACCGCTTGGTGTCGGTGAACGTCTTCGACTCCGCCACACGCCTGGCGGCGCAGTGCTTCCTGACCGCGGTCCCGCTGCTCTTCGTGGTCGGGGCGTACGCTCCCCCTCCGGTACGGCAGCAGCTCGTCACCTCCGTGCGCACCGTCTTCGGGGTCACGGGCGCCGCGAACGCCCAGCTCGTACACGCGCTCACTCCCACGACGGGCGATCTGCGGCAGGCGACCGGTGTGGTGGGCGGACTGATGGTGCTGCTCTCGGCCACCGCCGTCAGCAGGGCGATGCAACGGCTGTGCAAACGGGCCTGGGAGATCCCCCGGGCAGGAACCCGGATCGCCCCCTGGCGCTGGCTGGCCTGGCTCGTGCTGTGGCTGGGGGCACTGCTGGTGCAGGGCCCCATGCGCGACGGGTTCGGCGCCGGGGCCTGGCTGGGGATCCCGATCACGCTGGTGGGTCTGACGGGGCTGTGGTGGTGGACCCAGCACCTGCTGCTCGGAGGCCTGATCGGCTGGAAGCCGCTGCTGCCCGGCGCGGCCATCACAGCTGTCGCGCTCACCACGCTGAGCGTGACCGCACGGTTGTATCTGCCGCGGGCGCTCAACCACGCCCTCGCCGAGTACGGCTCCCTCGGGTCGGTGTTCATCATGCTGTCGTGGCTGATCGTGGTCTGTGTGGCCGTCGCGATCAGCATCAGCGCGGGCGCCGTAGCGGCCCAGGAACCGCCGCTGGCCGGCCGCCTCGGAAGCCCGCCTCCGGTACGGGACCGGAACGCGCATCCGTGACACCGCCGGCCGCGACGCTTTCTCCGGCTCAGGAATTCAGCACGTCGATGCCGTCCCCCAGCAGCTTCAGCCCGAACACGAAGAACAGAACCGCCATGACAGCCGTGTGGTGCCGCGCCGCCCATTCCTTCCAGTTGCCCAGCAGGCTCTTCGCCCGCTCACCCATGACCAGGAAGACCCCCAGCGGAGTCAGCAGCCCGAGGGAGGCGACGAGGACGAAAATCGCCAGCGCGGCGATCTGCTCGCCGACCGGCAGTCCCGACGAGCTGATGGACGCCGCCGCGGCAATGGTCAGCGGGGCGTTCTTCAGGTTTCCGGCAGACAGCAAGAGGGCCAGAGGGAAGATCTTCACCGGGGTGAAGCGGTCGAGCGCGGCCATCCACTGAGGCAACTGTGCCTGCGTGACATCGGCAGGACGATGACGCCACAGCCGCACGGCAAGAAGAACCAGTGCCAACCCCAACGCCAGCTTGAGAGCCCCCACCCAGTCGGCCGGCTGCCCCCGGGTGGTGGCACCCCCCTGGCCGCCGATGACCAGCATCACCGCGCCCAAGGCCGACAGACCCACCACCCAGCCGGTGGCGAACACCAATCCGTTCACGCGTCCACGAGGCGTTGCCAGCACGATGATGATGGCGATGATCGGCAGCGGACTGACGGCGACACCGGCCGCCAGGCCCAGCACATCACCCAGCACTTCACCCATGCGGAAAGCATCGACGACAGCGCGCGGTCTTTGCCGCATGGGCGCGGCGGGCGGGTGAATGACGCTCACGGCCGCACCGGTTCCCCGGGTGCGGGTGATGTGCGCACGGGATAGGCTTTCGAGGTCAAGTCAGGTTCTCTGGGCGGTATTTCCTGGCGGTATTTCCGGGCGGTATTGCAGACGCCGGTCGTCGCCTTGTTGGCGACGATCAGTTAATTCTGACGATCAATTGATTCTGCGGAGACCCGACGACCGCGGTGCGCACCCTCGCGTTTCGCCAGGGATGGGACAACGGCCGAATCCAAGGGTCCGCAGCCCGCAGCCCCTGTGGAGGCCGGGATGAGAGTTGTCGTTGATCTTTCCCGATGCGAAGGCTACGCGCAGTGCGCGTTCCTGGCTCCGGACGCGTTCCGGATGCACGGCGAGGAAGCGCTGATGTACGACCCGAACCCCGACGACGCCCGGCGCGACCAGGTACTGCGCGCCGCGGCGGCCTGCCCGGTCCAGGCGATTCTCGTCGACCAGCTGGAGGGACGGGACGTACCGGTGGAGGCGTCGAAGTCATGACCAGCGCCGACACCCTGCGAGCGTTCAAGCGCGACGGCCGCATCGTGGTCGTCGGGGCCTCACTGGCCGGACTGCGGGCCGCGGAGGCCCTGCGCGACGAGGGTTTCACCGGATCGCTGACCATGATCGGTGACGAGTCGGGCGAGCCCTACGACCGGCCGCCCCTGTCGAAGCAGGTACTGACCGGGTGGGTGCCGGCCGACGGCACCACGCTGCCGAGACGCCGTGACATCGACGCGGAATGGCTGCTGGGCGTGCCCGCCAGCGGGCTGGACCTCGCCACCAACCACGTGCGTCTCGCCGACGGACGCGAGGTTCCCTTCGACCGGGTGCTGATCTCCACCGGGGTACGGGCCCGGCCATGGTTCGTCGAGTCCGAGGCTTCCCTGGACGGCGTATTCGTCGTACGAACACGCGAACACGCCGACAGCCTTCAGCGAGCCCTGGCCGCCGGGCCCTCCCGCGTACTGGTCATCGGTGCCGGATTCACCGGCTCCGAGATCGCCTCCGTCTGCCGCGAGCGGGACATCCCGGTGACCGTCGCCGAACTCGCGCCGGCCCCGCTGGTCGGGGCGCTCGGCGCCATGATCGGTGAGATCGCCTCGGACATGCAGCGCGCCCACGGTGTCGACCTGCGCTGCGGTGTCAAGGTCACCCGGCTGGAGGGCGACGCGCAGGGGCACTTCCGCAGGGCTCACTTCGACGACGGCAGCACGATCGACGCCGACGTGGCGGTGGTGGCGCTCGGGGGCATCCGCAACACCGAGTGGCTGCGGGGCTCGGGACTGGCGGCGGGTGTCTGGGGGATCGCCTGCGACACGGGCTGCCGTGCCCTCACCCTCGACGGCCTGCTCACCGACGACGTCTTCGTCGCCGGGGACGTGGCGCGCTGCCCGAATCCGGTCTACGAGTACCGGCTCATCTCGCTGGAGCACTGGGCCAATGCCGTGGAACAGGCAGAGGTCGCGGCGCACAACATGGTCAGCGGCCAGGCAGACCGCTGGCCCCACCTGTCCATCCCGGTGTTCTGGTCGATCCAGTTCGGCGTCAACATCAAGTCCGTCGGCGTACCGACCTTCGCCGACGAAGTGGTCGTCACCCAGGGGTCGGTGTCCGACCACCGTTTCGTCGCCGCATACGGCTACCAGGGCCGCGTCACCGCGGCGGTCAGCTTCAACAACGCGAAGTGGCTCGACCACTACCGGCAGCTGATCGAGACGGCCGCACCCTTCCCGCCACCCTGCCCCACGCCCGACCAGCCCGTCGACATGAAGCCGGTGCCCGTCGACTTCCCCGGCCCCGTCCTGCTCGCCCAGGGCGCCACGGTGGTCGTCACCGGTCACGACCCGGGTGAACGGCGGGTCACGGCCGCGCAACAGCACCACCGGTAGGAGGGAAAGCGAGATGACCACGACCGAGACACCCGACACCCTCCACCGCATCCTCGACTATTCCTCCCGGCCCGACCCGTACCCGCTGTACGCCGAACTGCGCGAGACGCCGGTGGCCCGGCAGGAGGACGGCAGCTACGTCATCAGCACCTACCGCGAGCTCACGGACCTGCTGCACGACCCGCACCTGAGCTCCGACGTCCGCAACCTGTCGCGCCCGATGCCCGCGGCCGCGGGAGGGGCCACGCCGGCGTTCATCAACATGGACCCGCCCGAGCACGACCGCCTGCGGCGTATGGCGATGCGCCATTTCGGCCCCCCGCACACCCCGGGGCTGGTGGTCGGCATGGAAGGCGACCTGACCGCCGTCGTCAACAGCCTGATCGACGACTTCGCGGGCAAAGAGCAGATCGACATCGTCGACGACTTCGCCTACCCGTTCCCCGTCACCGTGATCTGCCACCTGCTCGGCGTGCCACGCGAGGACGAGTCCACGTTCCGTGTGTGGGTGAACGACATCATCGACGCGATCGACTACGACCCCAGGACCGACCCGAAGGAAAAACTGGACCACGGCGTGCAGGCCCGCAACGACCTGCGCCAGTACCTCGGCGGGCTGCTGGAGCAACGCCACAGCCGACCGGGCGAGGACCTGTTGACACGGCTGGCCAACGACGACGGGCCGGACGGGCGGATGACCGACGACGAGATCGTCGCCACCGCCAACCTGCTGCTGATCGCCGGCCACGAGACCACCGTCAACCTCATCACCAACGGCATGCTGACGATGCTGCGCAACCCGCACGTGCTCCAGCGACTGCGCGACGAACCGGGCCTGGTCGTCCCGCTGGTCGAGGAACTGCTGCGCTACGAGCCCCCCGTGCACATCATTCCCTGGCGGGCGGCGTACAGCGACATCACCGTCGCCGACACCGTCATCCCCAAGGGCTCGCAGGTCATGCTGATGCTCGCCTCGGGCAGCCGCGATCCGAACCGCTTCCACGACCCCGACCGCTTCGACCCCGACCGGCGCGACAACCAGCACCTCGGCTTCGGCAGCGGCATCCACCTGTGCTTCGGCGGCCCGCTGGCCCGGCGGGAGACCCAGATCGCGCTGACCGAACTGGTACGACGCCTCGACCGGCCCACCCTGATCACCGACCCACCGCCGTACCGACGCAGCCCCGTTCTTCGCGGTCCGATCCATCTGCACATCGAGCAGAACTCCGGTTGACGCGACGGATGAAGAAAGGGGCACGCCAGGCCGCCCAACGGTGTGGGAGCCATCCGCGCACCGCACCTGCCCGGCGCGACCGTCCGGGAACAGGCCACGGAGTACCAACGCCCCGCACGCTACTCGTAGAGAGGGCGGTACCGAGGTCGTCCACGCAGTGGTCGCGGAACCCTCGCTGCCCACACCACCCACGGGGCGCCGCCCGGGCGAGGGAGACCGCCGCACGGCGACCGATGAGTTCCGGAGCCCGGCCGGGTCTACCTCCGCACAAGCGAAAGCCGCGCACAAGCTCTGTGAGGGAACCATGACCACCCACTCACTGCCACCCGTCGTCGACACCGCAACCTGGAATCGCCGGCTCGAGGCACTGCGTGCCCGGGAGAAGGCCGCGACGCGGGAGCTCGACGCCATCGCCGCCGAGCGCCGTCGCCTGCCGATGGTCGAGATGCCCGACTACACCCTCCAGGGCGTAGACGGCCCAGTCCGGCTGGCGGACGTCTTCGAAGGCAAGAGGCAACTGATCGTCTACAACCACATGTGGTTCGCCGGCAAGGAATGGCAGTGCCCGGGCTGCACGGGGTTCACCTCGCAGTTCACCCGCCTGGAGTTCCTGGACAACTACGACGCGCGATTCGTCATCGTCACCCAGGGCCCGATCGAAGAGGCACTCGCCTACAAGCGGCGGGTCGGCAACCGGATGGCCTGGTACTCGACCGCCGGCAGCTCATTCGGGGCCGACGTCGGCGCACCGCCCGACGGAGGATTCGCGGTCAACGTGTTCCTGCGCGACGGCGACACCGTCTACCGCACCTGGCACACCAACGGCCGGGGCACCGAGCAGCTCAGTCACACCTTCGCGCTGATCGACCTCCTGCCGTACGGGCGGCAGGAGGAATGGCAGGACTCACCCGAAGGCTGGCCCCAGTCGCCCACCTACAGCCGGTGGGCGACGTCCAAGGACATCGCTACGCTCTACGGCTCGGGCTCCGGCGACAGCTGACCCAGCCGCGGCAGCCCCCGCCAGGGCCTGGCGGGTCCATCACGGGCAGAGAGCTCATCGCCCGCCACACCTCGGCATCGTCAGCCGACCAAGTCGGCCACCAGGCTGCGGATCCGTTGTTCGATCTCATCCCGGATCGGGCGGACCGCGTCAACCCCCTGCCCAGCAGGGTCGTCGAGTCGCCAGTCCAGGTACTGCTTGCCGGGAAAGACAGGGCACGTGTCGCCGCACCCCATGGTGATCACCACGTCCGACGCCCGTACTGCTTCTACGGTCAGGACCTTCGGGGTCTCCACGGAGATGTCGATGCCTACTTCATCCATCGCCTCCACCACTGCCGGATTGACGGTGTCAGCCGGAGCGGAGCCGGCGGAGCGGACTTCGACCTTGTCTCCTGCGAGGTGGGTGAGGAATGCGGCAGCCATCTGGGACCGCCCGGCGTTGTGGACGCAGACGAACAGAACCGACGGTCGTGAAGTGGGGACAGTCATGGGCCAGTCCTCCTGGGATGGGCAGTTCAGCGAGCGGAGATGGAGGGGCGTTCGGCTTCCGGGCGGGGAGCGATGACGCCGGTTTCGGTCGGAGCCGTAGGACCGAATACCGCGAGCAGCAACCCGAGGCCGACAGCAGCACCAACCAGTTGGGCCGCGATGAACGGACCGACGGAGGCAGGAGCGATGCCGGCGAACGTGTCGGTGAAGGCTCGCCCCATGGTCACGGCCGGGTTGGCGAATGACGTGGACGAGGTGAACCAGTAGGCGGCCCCGATGAAGGAGGCCACCGCCACCGGAGCCAGATGGGCGCGATCAGCCCGGGTCAGGCCGAAGATCAGCAGGATCAGCCCCGCGGTTGCCACGACCTCGCCCAGCCACAGGTGACCGGCCGAGCGATCGTGGGTGGACCACTTCACGAGGGGTTCGGCGAACATCGCGTCCGCCAGGATCGCGCCCCCGATGGCTCCGGCAATCTGGGCAGGGACGTACGCGGCCACCTCCCGCGCGGTCATGCCGTCGCTGCTCCTGCGACCGGCGAACCAGGCGGCGAGTGTGACGACCGGGTTGAAGTGCGCCCCGGAGACCGGCCCCAGCAAAGCGATCAAGACGCCCAGGCCGAAGACGGTGGCAAGCGAGTTGGCGAGCAGCTGCACGCCGACGTCCTGTGACAGCTCGGTTGCCTGGATTCCGGAGCCGACCACCATCGCGACCAGTGCGGCCGTGCCGACCGCTTCGGCCACCACACGCCGCCCGAGCGAAGCGTTCACGCGGTCGCCCCAGCACTCTGCGGAACCGTCAGGAAGGAAGCCAGCCGCGCCAGTGCATCGGGCAGCGCCCAGTAGTACACCCACGTCCCGCGCCGCTCGCAGTCGATGAGACCCGCCTGCCGGAGGAGCTTGAGGTGATGGGAGATCGTCGGCTGTGACAGGTCGAAGGCGGGCGTCAGCTCACACACGCACACCTCACCGCCGTCCTGTGAAGCGATCATCGACAGCAGCCGCAGCCGTACCGGATCACCGAGAGCCTTGAAAACCCTGGCCAGCTCCGCCGCCTGGTCGTCGTCCAGCGGCGCGGAAGCGAGCCTCTGGCAGCAGGCACCGCCGTCCGCGTCCTGGCCGAGGACTTCGAGCTCTTGTTTCGACATTCCTCTATGTTGACGTTTTTCGATCCACGGCGCAAGGTTGCATCAACGAACGTCAATACAAGCCGTTCCGGGGCACCGCCATGCCCTGTCATCCAGGAGTGACTCATGCCCGAACAGTCCACAGACCTGCGCGAAACCGTCCGCCGGCGATACGCGGCAGCAGCCGTCAAGGTCACCGAAGGCAGCACCGCCTGTTGCGGACCGGAGCCCGTCGAGGTCGACGAGAACTTCGGCTCCACGCTCTACGCGGCAGACGAACGCGACACGCTCCCCACCGAGGCCCTGGCCGCCTCCCTCGGCTGCGGCAACCCCACCGCCGTGGCCGATCTCCACGAAGGGGAACGCGTCCTCGACCTTGGCTCAGGAGGCGGCATCGACGTCCTGCTCTCCGCCCGACGCGTCGGCCCGACGGGCAAGGCGTACGGCCTCGACATGACCGAGGAAATGCTCTCCCTGGCCCTGGCCAACGCCGTGAAGGCAGGCGCCACGAACGTCGAATTCCTCAAGGGCGCCATCGAGGCCATCCCGCTGCCCGCCAACACCATCGACGTCGTGATCTCCAACTGCGTGATCAACCTGTCCACGGACAAGGCGGCGGTATTCACGGAGACGTACCGTGTCCTGAAGCCGGGCGGCCGGATCGGCGTGTCCGACGTGGTCGCAGACGACTCCCTGACACCCGGGCAGCGAGCCGAGCGCGGCGACTACGTCGGCTGCATCGCCGGCGCCCTTTCCTTCAGTGAGTACCGCGAAGGCCTCGAAGCGGCAGGCTTCACCGACGTCGAGATCACTCCGACCCACGGCGTGGCCGACGGCATGCACTCGGCGATCGTGCGCGCCACCAAGCCCACCGCGGTGGCCGCGACCGAAGCGACCGACTCCGCCGACGCCTGCTGCGGCGTGAACGCCTGCTGCACCCCGGCCGAGACCTCGGCCGACCCGGCCGTCACGGTCACAGACGCCAAGGCCGCATCAGGCTGCGGTTGCCAGAGCTGAGGCACTACGAGGAGGCAGGGGCGTCCGGGACGTCTCCCGACTGTGATCCACGGCCTCCGAGGCCGCAAACGCACAAATCCCCCCGCGGCAAGGCGCCATGCGCGTACCATGATGCCCCACGGAGACCCACAGTGACGTTGTGGTCACACATCGCCATGAGTGCAGGGCACGCCCACTTCGGCATGCGGCGGACGTCCTGCGGGTCGGATGACGTGGGGGGGCGTCATGGCGGATTCATCTGCTGAGCGGATTCGCGCGTGTGTACGCGTTTTTCGGTCGCGCGTGGAGCCGGTCGTCACGCGATGCGTGCTGTTGGGCATCGTTGTGCTCGGCATCTTGGCGCAGTTCGTCAAACCGGTGGGTGACCTTCTCGAGGGAAAGATCTTTCTTGGCGGAGCACTGCTCAGTGCGGTCGCCTACATCCTGTACGACGCCCTGAAAGACCTGACGGACGCACCACCGAATGGCCGCAACACACCGCCGGTCACCAACCCGCACTCCTTGGGCCCCTACATCGACGAAGCCTTCACCGCTCGCACGGTGAACATTCGCTTCATCGGCTATACGGGAGAAACACTCTTCCTGCACCTGCAACGCCTTCTGCTGGATGTCCTCACCACCCCGGGGCGCACCCGCTCGGTCACGGTCCGGATCCTGGTTCCCGACCTGTCGGGACCCGTCGGGCTCCCCTGTACGCTCCATCAGGACGGCTCAACGTCCGACGATCCCGAATTTCGCGAATACCAGACCCGCAGAACCAGGGATTACTCCCATCACCTGTCCGGGCTTGCGCTGCGACTACGGGAAGCCGGGATCGATGTCACCGTCGAGTTTCGAACCTATCCCGGAATTCCGGTCTTCAAGCTCTACATCTTCAACGAGGACATGGCTTTCGCCGGATTCTATGACATGGCCTGGACGTCAGGCTTCCCCATCCATGACCCGACCCGCACTCTACTGAACCCGAAAGGCCCGTTGACCAGCATTCACGGCTGGAACTCCAGAAACGGAAACGACGAGTCAAAGCGCTTCGTCAGGGACAGTGCTGAATTCTTCGAAGGCCTGTGGAAGATATCCGCCGAGCTTGTGTAGTCAAGACCAGGGCTCGGCAGCGGCGTACAAGGGGAAGCCAACGGCGTCGGCCGGTAAGGACGCGAAGCCCCGACCGCAGCCGACGCCGCAGCTCAGTGCGTATGCCCGCTCGAAGCCGGCGCCGGACCCGCGTTCTTGACCGTCAGAGGAAGCAGCTTCTTGCCGGTGGGGCCGATTTGGATGTGGGTGTCCATCTGAGGACACACCCCGCAGTCGAAGCACGGTGTCCAGCGGCAGTCCTCGACCTCTGTTTCGTCGAGGGAGTCCTGCCAGTCTTCCCAGAGCCAGTCCTTGTCGAGGCCGGAGTCGAGGTGGTCCCAGGGGAGGACCTCCTCGTAGGTGCGCTCGCGGGTTGTGTACCAGTCGACGTCGACGCCGTAGGGGGCGAGGGCCTTGTCGGCGCAGGCCATCCAGCGGTCGTAGGAGAAGTGCTCGCGCCAGCCGTCGAAGCGGCCGCCGTCGTCGTAGACGGCGCGGATGACGGCTCCGATGCGGCGGTCGCCGCGGGAGAGGAGGCCCTCGACGATGCCCGGCTTGCCGTCGTGGTAGCGGAAGCCGATCGAGCGGCCGTACTTCTTGTCGCCGCGGATCTTGTCGCGGAGCTTTTCGAGGCGGGCGTCCGTCTCCTCGGCGGAGAGCTGGGGGGCCCACTGGAAAGGCGTGTGGGGCTTGGGGACGAAGCCGCCGATCGAGACCGTGCAGCGGATGTCGTTCGAGCGCGAGACCTCGCGGCCCTTGGCGATGACCTTCGTCGCCATGTCGGCGATCTGGAGGACGTCGTCGTCAGTCTCCGTGGGCAGGCCGCACATGAAGTACAGCTTCACCTGGCGCCAGCCGTTGCCGTAGGCCGTGGAGACCGTGCGGATGAGGTCGTCCTCCGAGACCATCTTGTTGATGACCTTGCGGATGCGTTCGGAGCCGCCCTCGGGGGCGAAGGTGAGGCCCGAGCGGCGGCCGTTGCGGGTCAGCTCGTTCGCCAGGTCGATGTTGAAGGCGTCCACGCGGGTGGAAGGGAGGGAGAGGCCGATCTTGTCTTCCTCGTAGCGGTCCGCCAGGCCCTTGGCGATGTCGCCGATCTCCGAGTGGTCCGCGGAGGACAGGGAGAGGAGGCCCACCTCCTCGAAGCCCGTCGCCTTCAGGCCCTTGTCGACCATCTCGCCGATGCCGGTGATCGAGCGCTCGCGCACCGGGCGGGTGATCATGCCCGCCTGGCAGAAGCGGCAGCCGCGCGTGCAGCCGCGGAAGATCTCCACCGACATGCGCTCGTGGACCGTCTCGGCGAGCGGGACGAGGGGCTGCTTGGGGTAGGGCCACTCGTCCAGGTCCATGACCGTGTGCTTCGAGACGCGCCAGGGGACGCCCGACTTGTTGGGGACCACTCGGGCGATACGGCCGTCGGGGAGGTACTCGACGTCGTAGAAGGCCGGGATGTAGACGGCGCCGGTCTTCGCCAGGCGGAAGAGGACCTCCTCGCGGCCGCCGGGACGGCCCTCCGCCTTCCACTCCTTGATGATCCGCGTCATGTCGAGCACGGCCTGCTCGCCGTCGCCGATGACCGCCGCGTCGATGAAGTCGGCGATCGGCTCCGGGTTGAAGGCCGCGTGGCCGCCGGCCAGGACGATCGGGTCGTCGATCGTGCGGTCCTTGGACTCCAGGGGGATCCCGGCCAGGTCCAGGGCCGTGAGCATGTTCGTGTAGCCCAGCTCCGTGGAGAAGCTGAGGCCGAAGACGTCGAAGGCCTTCACCGGGCGGTGGCTGTCCACCGTGAACTGCGGGACGCCGTGCTCCCGCATCAGCGCCTCCAGGTCCGGCCACACGCTGTACGTGCGCTCGGCGAGGACGCCCTCCTGCTCGTTGAGAACCTCGTAGAGGATCATGACGCCCTGGTTGGGCAGGCCGACCTCGTACGCGTCCGGGTACATGAGCGCCCAGCGGACGTCACAGCTGTCCCACGGCTTGACGGTCGAGTTGAGCTCACCGCCTACGTACTGGATCGGCTTCTGCACATGCGGGAGCAGGGCCTCGAGCTGTGGGAAGACCGACTCGACAGACATCGCGGGGGTTACCTTCGTGAGCTGACAGGGGTGACCATCTAGCGTAACCCGGCGGGAGGCCTCCCTCAGACGAACACCTTCGACCGTGCCTTCTGCCACACCTGCGGCAGCTCCGCCTCCACCGCCGCCGCCCGCTGCTCCTCCCGCCCGTACAGCAGTCCGTAGGTGAACGTGTCCTCTCCCGCCGCGTGCGCCACGGCGGAGAGCTCGCGCAGGGCCAGGCGGGCCATGACGCTGTCCTGGTGGTCGCCGAGCAGCTGGGTCAGGGACTTCATGGCCTTGGTCAGGACGGCGGCCGGGTGGCCGAGGGCCGGGGTGGCCGCCTCCGCCGTGTAGCGGGTGCGCTTGGCCTTCTTGCGGGCTTCGTGCACGGCTACGTCGCGGTCCTGGCCGGGCGGCGTGTCGATCGCCTGCTCGATGAGCCCGGCGACGCGGCGGGACTCCTTGCGGACGGCCTTGGCGATCGCCTTGGAGGGCTTGCCGCCGGCCGCCTTCCGCAGCGGCGGGTCGGTGATCAGGGCGTCCAGGGCGTCGAGCAGCGCGAGATACCGCACGGAGTCCAGGACGCCGATCAGATGCGGCCGGGATCCGCCGCGCCGCCCCTCCGACCAGGCGTGCAGCCGATCGGCGACCGGGCCGTGGACCAGCGTGTCCGGCAGGTCGCCGAGGTCCGCGGTCAGCCGCTCGGCCAGCACCGCCCGGTCACGGTCCACGCCCAGTTCGCCCGCCAGCCATTTCAGCTCCGCGCCGATCGGCTCGGTGACGGCCCGGTCGAACAGCGAGCGGTAGGCGCGCAGGGCGCTGCGGGTCCGGCGGGTGGCGACCCGCATCTGGTGGACGGAGTCCTCGACGTCCCTGCGTACGGCCGGGTCGAGCTCGACGATCACGTCGCGCTGGGCGCGGATGTAGGCGAGGACGTGGTCGCCGGCGGTGACGGGCTGGGCGGCCTCCCGCCGGCGCTGTCCCTTCTTCCCCTTCGACGCGGTCCCCTTCGGCGCGGTCCCCTTCGGCGCGGTCCCCTTCGGCGCGGTCCCCTTCGGCGCGGTCCCCTTCGGCGCGGTCTCCATCAGCGCCCGGGCCAGCTTCGACGGTGACTTGGACGGTCGTACGTCGGCCTTGCGCAGCCGCTTGTCCACCAGGTCGAGGAAGGCCGGGTCCCCGCCGTCGGCGAGCTCCACCTCGATCTCGGTCCACTGGGCCAGGCCGCCCTCGCCGGTGAGCCGTTCCGCGGTCACGGCGTCCACGCTGGCCTCGGCGAGCAGCCGGCCGTCGGCGTCGACGAGGTGGCGTACGTCGCGGACGGAGCGGAGCCGGACCACGGGGCGTAGTTCGGCGTCGCGGACGCGGGAGCGGAGCAGGGCGGTGAGGTCGTCCGGGACCGTGTCGGACAGGGGTGCCTGGATCTCGTCGCGCACTCCTGGGGCGACCGGGAATTTGAGGTGCCAGCCCGCGTCGGAGCCGCCGGTGCGGCGGCGCAGGGTGACACCGGTGGCGGCGAGGCGCTCGTCCGGGGTGTCGTAGTAGGTGGCGTCCAGTTCCGCGACGCCCTTGTCGAGGACACCCGCCACCCCGCCGACGCCGGTCAGGTCGGGCAGGCCGCTCTCGTCGGACTCGTACTTGCGCTCTATCTCCCGCTTCGTATCCGCCATGAACCGAATCTAGCCCCGATTCTCAGGGGTACGCCCTCCCGCGGGGACATCGGCTAGGCGGACATCGGCCGCTGCACCCTGATCGACTGGAGGAGCCCCACCGCCACCCACACCGCGAACATCGACGTTCCGCCGTAGGAGACGAACGGCAGCGGCAGGCCGGTGACCGGCATGATGCCGAGGGTCATGCCGATGTTCTCGAAGGCCTGGAAGGCGAACCAGGACACGATCCCGGCGGCCACGATCGTGCCGTACAGCTCGGTCGTCTCGCGGGCGATGCGGCAGGCGCGCCAGAGCACGACGCCCAGCAGCAGGATGATCAGGCCCGCGCCGACGAAGCCGAGCTCCTCCCCCGCGACGGTGAAGACGAAGTCGGTCTGCTGCTCGGGCACGAACTGGCCGGTGGTCTGCGAGCCGTGGAAGAGGCCGGCGCCGGTCAGGCCGCCGGAGCCGATCGCGATGCGGGCCTGGTTGGTGTTGTAGCCGACGCCGGCCGGGTCGAGGTCGGGGTTGGCGAAGGCCGCGAAACGGTTGATCTGGTAGTCGTCCAGGATGTGCAGCTGCCAGACCGCGATCGCGCCCAGTGCGCCCGCGCCGAGCAGGCCGAACACCCATCGGTTGGAGGCGCCGGAGGCGAGCAGGATGCCCAGGATGATGATCACCATGACCATGACCGAGCCGAGGTCGGGCATGAGCAGCACGATCAGGATCGGTACGG
The DNA here is from genome assembly GCF_053611185.1 of Streptomyces sp. NPDC054834. NCBI lineage: Bacteria > Bacillati > Actinomycetota > Actinomycetes > Kitasatosporales > Streptomycetaceae > Streptomyces > Streptomyces sp. NPDC054834. The sequence goes on from NZ_JBSGZV010000010.1 coordinate 55,978, forward strand.
CGGCCAGGCCGAGGGCCTGCATGACCGTGCGGTGGTCGGGGTACTTCTTGTCGCCGGCGTCGACGCGGGCCGAGAGCAGCATCGCCATGCCCAGGATGATCGTGATCTTCACGAACTCCGAGGGCTGGAGGGAGAAGCCGCCGCCGAGCACGATCCAGGAGTGGGCGCCGTTGACGGTGGAGCCGAGCGGGGTGAGCACCAGCAGGATGCCGAAGACAGAGAGGCCGTAGAGGATCGGCACGAAGTTGCGCAGGGTGCGGTGGCCGAGCCAGATCGTGCCGATCATCAGGGCGAGCCCGATGCCGGTGTTCATCAGGTGCCGGAGCAGGAAGTAGTAGGGGTCGCCCTGGTTGATCTCGGTACGGTTGCGGGTCGCGGAGTAGACGAGCAGCGAGCCGAGCATCGACAGGGCGAGGCCCGCGAGCAGTATGGGCCAGTCCAGTCGGCGGGCCACCGAGTCACGGGCGAGGAGCCGGGTCCAGCCGGCCCGCTCGGGGCCGTACCCGGAGACGGAGAAGCTGTTGCCGGTCATGCGGGCATCCTCCGGCTTCCCCTCTTGCGAGGTCGCCTGCGGGTGTTGCGGTTGCCGGTCCCGGGCGAGGCGGTGGTCGCCGGGGGCTGGGACTCGTCCGGGGCGGGCGAGCCGGACGGGGTGGCCTGGATGTCCTTGGCGGGGTCGCCGGAGATCTTCGGGGCGGCGATCGTGCCGTCCGTGCGGACCTTGGGCAGGCCCTTCTGCGGGGTGGGCAGCAGCGCCTTCTTCTTGTCGATCGAGCCGTCGGACTGGACGCCGTAGAGCGCGCTGTAGATGTTGCGCACGGCCTCACCGGAGGCGCCGGAACCCGTACCGGCCTGGGCGATGGTCATGATGACCGTGTAGTCCTTGGAGTAGGTGGCCAGCCAGGACGTGGTCTGCTTGCCGTAGACCTCGGCGGTACCGGTCTTGGCGTGCAGCGCGATCTTGTCCTGCGGCCAGCCGCCGAACTTCCAGGCGGCGGTACCGCGGGTGATGACGCCCGCGAAGGCGTCGTTCATGCCCCTGAGGGTGGCCTGGCTGACCGGCAGCCTGCCGTTCTTCTTGGGCTTGATCTCCTGGACGGTCTTGCCGTCGGCGCTGATGACCGCCTTGCCGATGGTCGGCTGGTACATGGTGCCGCCGTTGGCGACGGCACCGTAGATCGCGGCCTCCTGGATCGGGGTGACGAGGGTGTCGCCCTGGCCGATGGAGTAGTTGATCTCGTCGCCCTCGCGCATCTTGTTGCCCTCGAGGCAGTTCTCGTACGCGATCTTCTCCACGTACGAGCCGTCCTTCTTGCCGGTCTTGCACCAGGCGTCCTTGTTGGCCTTCCAGTAGTCCAGCTTCCACTGGCGGTCGGGGACGCGGCCGGTGACCTCGTTGGGCAGGTCGACGCCGGTCTCCTTGCCGAGGCCGAACTGGTGGGCGGTCTTGAAGAAGTAGTCCTTGGGCTCGCCCTTCTTGGGGTTGATGCCGCCGTCCTTCTTCCACTCCCGGTCGGCGAGGCCGTAGAAGACGGTGTCGCAGGAGACCTCGAGGGCGCGGCCGAGCGAGATCGGGCCGAAGTTCTCGCCCTCGAAGTTCTTGAAGACCTGGCCGCCCACCGAGTACGAGCTGGTGCAGGGGTAGCCGCCGTCCCAGACGTAGCCGGCCTGGACCGCGGCGGCCGTGGAGACCACCTTGAAGGTCGAACCGGGTGCGGCCTGACCCTGTATGGCCCTGTTGAGCAGCGGGTAGTCGGAGTTCTTGCCGGTGAGGGCCTTGTAGTCCTTGGCGGAGATGCCGCCGACCCAGACGTTGGGGTCGTAGGTCGGGGCGGACGCCATGGCGACGATCCGGCCGGTCTTGGCCTCCATCACGACGACGGCGCCGGAGTCGGCCTTGTAGTTCTCGCCGGTGATCTTGTCGTACTGCTGGCGGGCGACCTTCATGGCGTGGTCCAGCTCGTACTCGGCGACGCGCTGGACGCGGGAGTCGATGCTGGTGACGAGGTTGGCGCCGGGCTCGGCGGCGTCGGACTCGGCCTTGCCGATGACGCGGCCGAGGTTGTCGACCTCGTAGCGGGTGACTCCGGCCTTGCCGCGCAGCTCCTTGTCGTACTGGCGCTCCAGGCCGCTGCGGCCGACCATGTCGGAACGCAGGTAGGGCGAGTCGGTGTCCTTGGCCTGCTGGATCTCGTTGTCGGTGACCGGCGAGAGGTAGCCGAGGACCTGCGCGGTGTTGGCCTTGCCGGGGGCCCCGTAGCGGCGCACGGCCTCGGGTTCGGCGGTGATGCCGGGGAAGTCCTCGGCGCGCTCCCGGATCTGTAGGGCCTGCTTGGGGGTGGCCTCGTCGGTGATCGGGATCGGCTGGTACGGGGAGCCGTTCCAGCACGGCTGCGGGGTCTTGGCGTCGCACAGCCGGACCTTCAGCATGACCTCTTCGGGGTCGATGCCGAGGACCCCGGCCAGCTTGGTGAGGACCGCCTTGCCGTCGTCCTTCTGCTTCAGCAGATCGGTGCGGGAGGCGGAGACCACCAGCCGGGTCTCGTTGTCGGCGAGCGCCACGCCCCGCGCGTCCAGGATCGACCCGCGTACGGCGGGCTGGACGACCTGCTGGACGTGGTTGCCGGACGCTTCCTTCTGGTACTCGGCGCCCTCGCGGATCTGGAGGTACCACAGGCGGCCGCCGAGGGTGCCGAGCAGGGAGAGGACGAGGATCTGGATCACGACGAGCCTGATCTGGACCCGTGGGGTCCGTCCGGTCTCGGGAATGTTGGTCACTGCGGCTGCCTCCCCCTCTCAGTGCGTGTATGTGTCATATACGACGAAGCTGTGCGCGTCCGGGTGCGGCCCCCGCGCTCGTCCTGGGCGCGGGCCCCGCGTCTGTCCTGGGCGCGGGTCCCGCGTCTGCACAGCCGTCAACTGTCCGCCGGTCACAGCCGCTTGACCCCCTTGATACGGCTCACGCGCGCGGCGCGGGTGCGGGTCTTGGCTTTCAAGCCGCTGAGGCCGCCGCGCTGGCTGCCGATGCGGAGCCCGGTGCCGGAGGAGAGCCAGCCGGAGGAGATGTCGGTGGCCTTGGCGGAACCGGTCTCCGCGAGCGGGTCGTTCTCGGCGCGGCGGGCCAGGGCGATGATTCCGGGGACGACGAACGGCGCGAGGAGCAGGTCGTACACGGCGGCCGAGGTCAGCAGGCCGACGAGCCCGACATGGCGGGCGGCGGTGTCGCCGACGAGGGCGCCGACCCCGGCGTACAGCAGCGTCGAGCCGATCGCGGCGGCGACCACGACGACCATCGGGCCGGTGGCGGATTTCAGGCGGCCGTTCTCGGGCTTGATGAGTCCGGCGAAGTAGCCGATGACGCACAGCACCAGCGCGTAGCGGCCGGCGGCGTGGTCGGCGGGCGGGGCGAGGTCGGCGAGGAGTCCCGCGCCGAAGCCGACGAGGGCGCCGCCGACATGGCCGTAGACGATGGCCAGGCCCAGCACGGTGAGCAGCAGCAGATCGGGCACCGCGCCCGGGAGGTGGAGGCGGGCGAGGACACTGACCTGGATGACCAGGGCGACGACGACCAGCGCGGTGGAGAGCAGGATCCGGTTGAGGCGCATGGGACTTCGAGCTCCTACTGCTGCTGCTGGTCGTTGGCGGTCGCGTCGGACGACGGGGTGACCGTCACGGTCACCGTCGGCGTCGGGGTCGGCTTCGGCTTGGCCGGCAGCACCTCGTCACGCGGGTCCTTCTTCGGGGCCTCGACGACGACACCCACGATGTCCAGCTTGGTGAAGCCGACGAACGGGGTGACGTAGAGGGTGCGGGTCAGGCCGCCGCCGGAGGGGTCGATGCGGGAGACGACACCCACGGGGACACCGGGCACGAACGGCTTGTCGGCCTGGGAGCCGAAGGTGACGAGCCGGTCGCCCTTTTTCACCTCGGCCTTGCCGTTGAGGAGTTCGACGCGCAGCGGGCGGTCGCCCTGCCCGGAGGCGAAGCCGAGCTCGTCGCTGCCCTCCATGCGGGTGCCGACGGTGAAGTCGGGGTCGTTGGCGAGCAGCACGGTGGAGGTGTTCGGGCCGACGGTGGTGACGCGCCCGACGAGGCCGTCCCCGTTGAGCACGGTCATGTCCCGCTTGATGCCGTCGTTGGCGCCGACGTCGATGGTGACGGTCCAGGAGAAGCCCTGCGCCGATCCTATGGCGATGACCTCGGCGCCCTTGATGCCGTACTGCCCCTCGCCGGCGATCTTCATCATCTTGTCGAGCTGCTTGAGGCGGCTGCGGTTGCGGTCGCTGCTGCCGAGCTTCGCCTTGAGGGCCGCGTTCTCCTTCTCCAGCCGGGCGAGCCGGTCGTGTCGCTCACCGGAGTCACGGACCGCGGAGACGGCGTTGCCGACCGGGTCGACCGCCGACGACACCCCGTTCTCGATCGGGCCGAAGGCCGCGGCCGCGGCCTGCCGGGCGCCGTCGACCGGGGAGTTCTCGCCGCCGCGGATGTCCACCGTGATCAGTGCGAACGCGATGGCGATCAGCAGCACCAGGAGCAGCCGGCTCTCTTTCGTGTCCCTCACGTGCGACGGCCGTGCCCTTCCTCATTGGAATGCGACTTGGGAATGAACTTGTGGGAGCTTATGCCTCTATATCAACGATCCGCCGTACGAGAGGAGATCATCTCGTACGGCGGAATCGAAGAGTCACGTCATCTGCGCGGCTGGGCGTCGAGCACCTGCTGGAGCGCCTCGAACTCCTCGACGCACTTGCCGGAGCCGAGCGCCACGCTGTCCAGCGGGTCCTCGGCGATATGGATGGGCATTCCGGTCTCGCGACGCAGCCGCTCGTCGAGGCCGCGCAGCAGGGCGCCGCCGCCGGTGAGCACGATGCCCCGGTCCATGATGTCGCCGGACAGCTCCGGCGGGCACTTGTCCAGGGTCGTCTTCACGGCGTCGACGATCGCGTTGACGGGCTCCTCGATCGCCTTGCGCACCTCGGCGGCGGAGATGACGACGGTCTTGGGCAGCCCGGAGACGAGGTCCCGGCCGCGGATCTCGGTGTGCTCGTCGTCTTCGAGTTCGTACGCCGAACCGATCGTGATCTTGATCTGCTCGGCCGTCCGCTCACCCAGGAGGAGGCTGTACTCCTTCTTGATGTGCTGGATGATCGCGTTGTCCAGCTCGTCGCCCGCGACGCGGATGGACTGGGCGGTGACGATGCCACCGAGCGAGATGACCGCGACCTCGGTGGTGCCGCCGCCGATGTCCACCACCATGTTGCCGGTGGCCTCGTGGACCGGCAGGCCGGAGCCGATGGCCGCCGCCATGGGTTCCTCGATGATGTGCACCTGGCGGGCGCCGGCCTGGGACGACGCCTCGATGACGGCGCGGCGCTCGACGCCGGTGATGCCGGAGGGCACGCAGACGACGACGCGCGGCCTGGCGAGGTACCTCCGCTTGTGGATCTTCAGGATGAAGTAACGGAGCATGCGCTCGGTGATCTCGAAGTCGGCGATGACGCCGTCCTTCAGCGGACGTACGGCGACGATGTTGCCGGGGGTCCGGCCGATCATCTTCTTCGCTTCGGCCCCGACCGCGAGGATGCCACCGGTGTTCGTGTTGATCGCGACGACGGACGGCTCGTTGAGTACGATCCCGCGACCCCTGACGTACACCAGCGTGTTGGCGGTCCCGAGGTCGACAGCCATGTCACGGCCGATGAACGACATTGAGTTCCCCATCAGGATTCTTCTGGCCTTCCCACGAGCTTTTGAGGGCTTTTCAGGTAGGCGAGGTGGGTGCTGTGACGTGAAGGCCTCCATCGTAAACGGGCCTGCACGAACACTGCGCGAGGGTCTTCGCCATTGTCAGCAGATGGGCGAGTGCCTCGCTTGTGGAGACGGCCCAACGGGGGCATGCGTTCCCCCGATCGGCACGCATATGCCAAGCGACGGTCGAAAAGGTACGGGCGCCGCAGCTCAGCGGGCGGGTCGAGGTGACACACCCTCAGAAAAATCCTCGGAAAATTCGCCTCGCGAAGGCCGACACCACCGACACTCCGAGCTCACGCAACCCGAACGGACGCCGCTACGCGGGGCTTGACCGAGCCGGGTGGACACGAGCGGGAACGCCGCAACACGAGCACGCCCGTCCAGCAGACAGCACGCGGCCTCCGGTACGGGGGCTTGGCCGAGCCAGGTGGGCACGAGCGGGAACGGCGCAACACGAGCAGGCCCGTCCAGCAGACAGCACGCGGCCTCCGGCACCCGAACGGACCCCGCTGCGCAGGGCTTGACCGAGCCAGATGAGCACAAACGGGAACGGCGCAACACGGGCACGCCCGTCCAGCAGACAGCACGCGGCCTCCGGCACCCGAACGGACCCCGCTGCGCAGGGCTTGACCGAGCCAGATGGGCACAAACGGGAACGGCGCAACACGAGCACGCCCGTCCAGCAGACAGCACGCGGCCTCCGGCACCCGAACGGCTCGCCCGAGCACGGGCACGAATCCGCCCGCGAGCACGGCGGCGCGGAACGGCCCGACAGTCGCGCCGCTGACGCCGCTGTGGCAGCACAACCCGGCAGGAGCCGCAGGCATCGGGTGAGGCCCGGCCGGACGTGGCCCGCCCGCCCCGGCCCGGCGGGCATGGCGCCGGCCGATGCGCGGGGCCTGGCCGAGACAGCCCGCCTCCGGTCCCCGGCGCCCGGCGGACACCCTCCCCGCCCTCCCGGAGGGACCCGGCGGGGGTCCAGCATGGCCCCAGAGCCTGACATGCCTGGACGGGGCCGGACGCCCGGTCCGACGGGACGGTGCGGACGCTGGTGCCCGGGGCCCGGCCTGGGCTGCCCGCCCGCAGTCCACGGCGCCCGGTCCCGGCGGGCCCTCGCCGCGCAACCCCCGGCAGGGGCCGGCAGGGATCAGGGAGCCTGACACGCCCTAACGCGGGACGTCCGCCGCGGCGGGACGGGGCGGGCGCCGATGTGCGGGGCCCTGCCGGGTCAGCCCGCCTCCGGTCCCCGGCGCCCGGCCCGGCGGGCACCGCACCATGCGCACCCCCGGAGGGACCCGGCCCGGGCTGCCCGAACCCGGCCCGCTCAGCCCCCGGCAGGGATCAGGCGTGGGTGGGGAAGAAGATCTTGACCTCGCGGTTCGCCGATTCCTCGGAGTCGGAGGCGTGGATCAGGTTCTCGCGGACGATGACGCCGTAGTCGCCGCGGATGGAGCCGGGAGACGCCGCGATCGGGTCGGTGGGGCCGGCCAGGGCGCGCAGGCCCTCGATGACCCGCTCGCCCTCGACGATCATGGCCACGACCGGGCCGGAGGCCATGAACTCCACCAGCGGCTCGTAGAAGGGCTTGCCCTTGTGCTCACCGTAGTGCTGCTCCAGCGTGTCCTGGTCCAGCGTGCGCAGCTCCAGCGCGGTGATCTGCCAGCCGGCCTTGCGCTCGATGCGGCTGATGATCTCGCCGGTCAGGCCGCGACGGACGGCGTCGGGCTTGAGCAGGACGAGGGTGCGCTGGGTCACTGGGAGGCTCCTTCTGACTGACGTATACGTGGCACGAGATTACAAGGTCGGGCTCCGCGGTTGTTACGCAGCGTCAGCTGTGGTCGAGCTCTCCGCCTGCGCCGCGAATCTCGCCTTCGCCTCGTCCACCTTCCGCCCGAAATGCACCGACGCCCACCACAGCGCCGCGAACACCACACCCAGGATGAACATCATCGGGACGAAGAACCCGGAGGCGACCAGCGCGATCTGAAGCGCCCAGCCGAGGGCCACGCCCCCGGGCCGGGTCACCATGCCGCACAGCGCCACGCTCAGGAACATGGCGATGCCGCACACCGTCCACACGGTCGACGTGGACAGGTCCTGGTCCTTCATCGCCACCAGCCCCGCGAAGCCGATGATGAAGAACTCCCCGATCAAGGTCGAGGAACAGAGCGTACGCATGGGAGCCCTCAGCCCCTTCCCAGCAGCAGCCGGGCCTCGCCGACCGTGATGACGGAACCCGTGACGAGCACACCGCCGCCGGCGAACTCGCCCTCCTCCTCGGCCAGCGTGATCGCCGCCTCCAGCGCGTCCGGCAGCCGCGGCTCGACCTGCACCCGCTCCTCGCCGAACACCTCGACGGCGACAGCGGCCAGCTCGTCGGCGTCCATCGCCCGGTGGCTGGAGTTCTGCGTGACGACGATCTCCGCGAAGAGCGGCTCGAAGGCCTCCAGGAGACCGCGCACGTTCTTGTCGCCGCTGGCTCCGACCACACCGATCAGACGGCTGAAGTCGAACGCCTCCCCCACGGCATCCGCGGTCGCCCGCGCGCCCGCCGGGTTGTGCGCCGCGTCCAGCACGACGGTGGGCGACCGCCGTACGACCTCCAGCCGGCCCGGCGAGGAGACCGCCGCGAAGGCCTTGCGGACGGTGTCGATGTCCAGCCGCTCCGCCCGCTGCGCGCCGACCCCGAAGAACGCCTCGACGGCCGCGAGCGCCACAGCCGCGTTGTGCGCCTGATAGGCACCGTGCAGCGGGAGGTAGACCTCCTCGTACTCGCCACCCAGCCCGCGCAGCGTCAGCAGCTGCCCGCCTACCGCGACCTGCCGCGCCACGACGCCGAACTCCAGCCCTTCCCGGGCCACGGTCGCGTCGACCTCCACCGCCTTCTTCAGCAGCACCTGCGCCGCGTCCACCGGCTGCTGGGCCAGGATCACGGTCGCGTCCTGCTTGATGATCCCGGCCTTCTCGCCGGCGATCGCGGCGTGCGTCTCCCCGAGCCGGTCGGTGTGGTCGAGGTCGATGGGGGTGACGACGGCGACGTCCCCGTCGATGACGTTGGTGGCGTCCCAGGAGCCGCCCATGCCCACCTCGACGACGGCCACATCCACGGGCGCGTCCGCGAAGGCCGCGTACGCCATGCCGGTGAGCACCTCGAAGAAGGAGAGCCGGAACTCCTGCTGACCGTCGACCATCTCCACGTACGGCTTGATGTCCTGGTACGTCTCGATGAACCGCTCGGCGGTGATCGGGGCGCTGTCCAGGCTGATCCGCTCGGTGATCGACTGCACGTGCGGCGAGGTGTAGCGGCCGGTGCGCAGCTCGAAGGCGCCCAGCAGCGCCTCGATCATGCGGGCCGTGGAGGTCTTGCCGTTGGTTCCCGTGATGTGGATCGAGGGGTACGAGCGCTGCGGCTCGCCCAGGACGTCCATCAGCGCGGAGATCCGGCTGACGGAGGGCTCCAGCTTGGTCTCGCCCCAGCGCGTCGCCAGCTCCCCCTCGACCTCGCGCAGCGCCTTGTCGACCTCGGGGTCCTCGGGCCGCGTCGGGACGTCCGCCTCCGGCGGCCCGCCCTGCGTGCGCAGGGTACGGCTGCCGGCCTCGATCACCGCGAGGTCGGGGTCACGGTCCGTCTCCGCCGCAACGATCTCGTCGAAGGAGTCGAGGGGGTCGAGCGGGTCGGGCTGGTCGCTGTTGCCGGGGAGGTCACTCACGAGGCCAGTCTACGGAGCCGCGGTGACAGAGGTGGGCGAAGGCCCCCGGAGCTGGATGTTCCGGGGGCCCTGACCTAGGTACGACCGCTCAAGCGGAAGGGAGCCGGTCCAGCTGGGCCTGGATGCGGGCGATGTCCTCGTCCGCCTTCGCCAGCCGCGTGCGGATCTTCTCCACCACGTTCTCCGGCGCCTTCGCCAGGAACGCCTCGTTGCCGAGCTTGGCCGTGGCCTGGGCCTTCTCCTTCTCCGCGGCCGCCAGGTCCTTGGCCAGACGCTTGCGCTCCGCCGCCACGTCGATCGTGCCGGAGAGGTCGAGGGCGACCTCGGCGCCCGCGACGGGGAGGGTCGCGGTCGCCGTGAAGGAGTCGCCCTCCGGCTGGAGGCGCAGCAGCTGGCGGATGGCGGCCTCGTGCGGGGCGAGCGCCGTGCCGTCGAGGGCCAGACGGGCCGGAACCCGCTGGCCCGGCTGGAGGCCCTGGTCGGCGCGGAAGCGGCGGACCTCGGTGATGACGGACTGGAGGGTCTCGATCTCCTTCTCCGCCGCCGTGTCCCTGAAGCCACCCGGTGCGTCAGCACCAGGAACCGACACAGCGGTCGGCCACTCGGCGATGACGACCGACTCACCGCCCGTGAGGGTGGTCCACAGGGTCTCCGTGACGAACGGGACCACCGGGTGCAGCAGCTTCAGCGTGACGTCGAGGACCTCGCCGAGGACCCGCTTGCTGACCTCGGCCGCCTCGCCGCCCGCCTGGAACGTCGTCTTGGACAGCTCGACGTACCAGTCGAAGACCTCGTCCCACGCGAAGTGGAAGAGGGCGTCGGAGAGCTTGGCGAACTGGAAGTCGTCGTAGAACGCGTCGACTTCGGCGATGACGGAGTTGAGCCGGGAGAGGATCCAGCGGTCCGTCGCCGACATCGCGGACGGGTCCGGCAGGGGGCCGTCCACCGTCGCGCCGTTCATCAGCGCGAAGCGCGTCGCGTTCCAGATCTTGTTGGCGAAGTTGCGGGAGCCCTGGACCCAGTCCTCGCCGATGGGGACATCGACACCCGGGTTCGCGCCACGGGCCAGAGTGAACCTGAGCGCATCGCTGCCGTACTTGTCCATCCAGTCCAGCGGGTTGACCGCGTTGCCAAAGGACTTCGACATCTTCTTGCCGAACTGGTCGCGGACCATGCCGTGCAGGGCGATGGTGTGGAACGGCGGGGTGCCGTCCATCGCGTACAGGCCGAACATCATCATCCGGGCGACCCAGAAGAAGAGGATGTCGTAGCCGGTGACCAGGACGGAGTTCGGGTAGAACTTCGCGAGCGACTCGGTCTGTTCGGGCCAGCCGAGTGTGGAGAACGGCCACAGGCCGGAGGAGAACCAGGTGTCGAGGACGTCGGTGTCCTGCTTCCAGCCCTCCGCCTCGGTGCCGGGCGGCTCCTCGTCGGGGCCGACGCAGACGACCTCGCCGTTCGGGCCGTACCAGACCGGAATCCGGTGACCCCACCACAGCTGCCGCGAGATGCACCAGTCGTGAAGGTTGTCGACCCAGTCGAAGTACCGCTTCTCCATCTCCTGCGGATGGATCTTGACCTTGCCCTCGCGGACGGCGTCACCGGCGGCCTTCGCCAGCGGGCCGACCTTGACCCACCACTGCATGGACAGCCGCGGCTCGATGGTGGTCTTGCAGCGCGAGCAGTGGCCGACGCTGTGGACGTACGGCCGCTTCTCGGCGACGATCCGGCCCTCGGCGCGCAGCGCGGCGACGATGGCGGAGCGTGCCTCGAGCCGGTCCAGGCCCTGGAAGGGGCCGTGGGCGGTGATGACGGCGTGCTCGTCCATGACGGTCAGGGACGGCAGGTTGTGGCGCTGGCCGATCTCGAAGTCGTTCGGGTCGTGGGCCGGGGTGACCTTGACGGCGCCGGTGCCGAACTCGGGGTCGACGTGCTCGTCCGCGACGACCGGGATGGAGCGGTCGGTCAGCGGCAGCCTGATGAGCTTGCCGACCAGGTGCTTGTACCGCTCGTCCTCGGGGTGGACGGCGACGGCGGTGTCACCGAGCATGGTCTCGGCACGGGTGGTGGCGACGACGATGGTGTCGTCCCCGTCGCCGTACTTCATCGAGACGAGCTCACCGTCGTCGTCCTGGTACTCGACCTCGATGTCCGAGATGGCCGTCAGGCACCGGGGGCACCAGTTGATGATGCGCTCGGCGCGGTAGATCAGCTCGTCGTCGTAGAGGCGCTTGAAGATGGTCTGGACGGCCTGCGAGAGCCCCTCGTCCATGGTGAAGCGCTCACGCGACCAGGCGACACCGTCTCCCAGGCGCCGCATCTGCCCGCTGATCTGCCCGCCGGACTCGGCCTTCCACTGCCAGACGCGCTCGACGAAGGCTTCCCGTCCCAGGTCGTGCCGGGACTTGCCCTCCTTGCCGAGCTCCCGCTCCACGACGTTCTGCGTGGCGATACCGGCGTGGTCCATGCCCGGCTGCCACAGCGTCTCGTAGCCCTGCATCCGCTTGCGGCGGGTCAGGGCGTCGATGAGCGTGTGTTCGAAGGCGTGCCCGAGGTGCAGGCTGCCGGTGACGTTCGGCGGCGGGATGACGACCGTGTACGGAGGCTTGTCGCTCTTCGCGTCGGCCTCGAAGTAACCGCGCTCTACCCAGCGCTCGTACAGCGGCCCCTCTACATCGGCCGGCGCGTACTGGGTCGGCAGTTCGGTGTCGGGCGCTGGTGGCTGCTGCTGAGCGTTCTCGGTCACGGGGTCAGTTTAGAGGTGTCACGGGGTGGTCCCGAAACGCCTTTGTTCTGTAACGGTGGGGGCCCCGATGCGGTGTGCCTCCTGCGCCTGAGCCAGGATGTCAGGAACACATAAGCAGTCTGGAGGGGAACCCAGAAATGAGTCACAACCAGCCGGGCCCGTACGGCGGGCAGCCCCAGCAGCCCGGCCCGTACGGCCAGCCGGGCCCGTACGGCCAGCAGCCGCCGCAGGCTCCGCAGCCCGGCTACGGCTACCCCCAGCAGACTCCGCCGGCCCCGCCGCAGCCCGGGTACGGCTACCCGCAGCAGGGCGCCCCCCAGCAGCCGAACCCGTACGGCCAGCAGCCGCCGTACGGCCAGCAGCCCTACCCCACCGTCCCCCAGCCGCCCGTGCCCGACGGGGGCAAGAAGAAGACGGGCCTGATCATCGGAGCCGTGGCGGTCGTGGCGGCGGTCGCGGTGGGTGTCTTCTTCGTGGTCGGCAGCGGCAGCGGCAGCGGCAGCGGCGGTGTCACGGACGACGGCGCGCACAAGCTGACGACGCCGGCGAAAGTGATCAACGGGACGTACAAGAAGTCGGACAGTGCCGACTCCGCGGACAAGATGACCGCCGACGACAAGGCGGACTTCGAGAAGTGGGGCGTGAAGGACCCGACGGACGTCAGCGCGGGCTACGGGCAGGGCACGGGCCTCAGCGCGAAGAACCTCTCCTTCAGCGGTGTCTACGGAACCATCGACGACCCCGAGGCCGTGGTCGACGCCATGTTCGCCAAGGTCAAGTCGGAGTCCGAGAAGGACAAGGACACCAAGGGCACGATGCTCGGGAGCCCCGAGGCGGTACACCCGTCGGGCTTCTCGAACGGCATCATGAAGTGCCAGGTGGCCGAGATCCAGAACGACAGCTCGGCGAGCTCGGGCGCCGGCGCGGCGAAGACCGTCAAGTTGCCCATGTGTATCTGGGGTGACCACAGCACGGTCGCGGTGGTCACGTCGTTCAGCCTCGCCCAATTCGCCAGCGGTGACGGCGGCTCGGTCGACGACGTGGCAGCCCTCGCGGCCAAGCTCCGCAATGACGTGCGCGTCAAGGCGTAGCCACAACGACGCGAGGGGGCACCTCGTCAGCGAGCGCCCCCTCGCGTCACAGCAGTAACCATCAAGGCGTCAGGCCCACAAGCAGGCCTTCGTCGCCACACTGTTCGATACTCCCACTTCAACGAGCTTGGTCACACATATCGGATTGGCCGCCTTTTGACTTCCCAGCCCGGTGGGCAGCGCCCCGTGGGTACAAGCGGTTGTCACCTTCGCGCCGACGGTGTACCCGTAGGTCTGGACAACACCGGTGCACTGGGCGACGGTGGCCGAGGCTGACGAAGCCGTGACGAGCGGCGCAGCCCCCGCCGCCACAATCACACCAACCGTTGCCAAAATACGCTTCGCCTTCATTGCTTGGAACCCTCCCGTTTCAGAGACACCAGTCACTCGAACACATGACCGATGCGGTCGAGTTCATAAGATCATGAAATTGGATTACCTCCAAGACGTGGCGTGGACCTGACCAAATTCCATCGCTGCGCGGGCTGAATAACGAGGCCGGACACCACATGACGATGAACCTTGCTGAAGGGTTCTGTCGGTCCAGGCGGCGGGCACTTTCTACGTGCAGGTGAGACACGAGGTCGCGTGTGCTGAGTGGGTGCTCCTGGAAAGGGGGCCGGCGATGGCGCCGAAGTCAAAGTATCCCCGGGTCCGTGTCCGATGGCCCGTCCCCACCCGGACGTGCGTGGCTGGTAACGGCGGGCTGGGAGCTCCGGGGAGAAGCCCAAGTGCCGCCGTACCAGCCGGGTGCGGCCTTCTCTGAGCGTTGCGAACACGGTGGCCCGCTGCGTCATACCCTGCGCCTTACAAAGAGCGGCGAGTTCATAGCCACACTCCGTGTCGAGCATCTCCCGCTGGATCTCGTCGATGCGGGCGCACCTCTCCGGAGCAACGTCGGCGATCAGGTTCGCCATGGCGCCGAGTTCGGCTTCATGCCCTCCTTCTCCCTCAGTTCTTCCGCCGTCGGCCGCCGCAGGGAAGATCCCAAAAGGGAAAGGCGCCCAGCGATATCGCCGGGCGCCCCCTGTGACGTACCAGAACCGCCTACGCCGTCTTCTGCTCCCCCGAGCCCCGTCCCCGCGCATCCCGCGGGATCAGGGTCGGGTTGACGTTGGAGCGGACGACGTCGGCGGTGATGACGACGCGGGCCACGTCCTTGCGGGACGGGACCTCGTACATCACCGACATGAGGACCTCCTCCATGATGGCGCGCAGGCCTCGCGCGCCGGTCTGGCGGAGGATGGCCTGGTCGGCGATGGCCTCGAGGGCCTCGCGCTCGAAGTCCAGTTCCACGCCGTCGAGTTCGAAGAGGCGCTGATACTGCTTGACCAGGGCGTTGCGGGGCTCGACCAGGATCTGAAGCAGGGCCTCGCGGTCCAGGTTGTGGACCGAGGTGATCACCGGGAGACGGCCGATGAACTCGGGGATCATGCCGAACTTGACCAGGTCCTCCGGCATGATGTCCTCGAAGACGTCCTTGGCCTCCAGCTCGCGCTTGGAGCGGATCGTCGCGCCGAAGCCGATGCCCTTCGCGCCGGCTCGCGACTCGATGATCTTGTCCAGGCCCGCGAAGGCACCGCCCACGATGAACAGGACGTTCGTCGTGTCGATCTGGATGAACTCCTGGTGCGGATGCTTGCGCCCGCCCTGCGGCGGCACCGAGGCCGTGGTGCCCTCGAGGATCTTCAGGAGGGCCTGCTGCACGCCCTCGCCCGAGACGTCCCGGGTGATCGACGGGTTTTCGCTCTTTCGGGCTACCTTGTCGATCTCGTCGATGTAGATGATCCCGGTCTCGGCCTTCTTGACGTCGTAGTCCGCCGCCTGGATCAGCTTCAGCAGGATGTTCTCGACGTCCTCGCCGACGTACCCCGCCTCCGTGAGCGCCGTCGCGTCAGCGATCGCGAACGGCACGTTCAGCATGCGCGCCAGGGTCTGGGCGAGGAGCGTCTTGCCCGAACCCGTGGGGCCCAGCAGGAGGATGTTGGACTTCGCCAACTCGATGGCGTCGTCCCGGCCCTGGGCCCCGCCGTTCTCACCGGCCTGGACCCGCTTGTAGTGGTTGTACACCGCGACTGAGAGCGCCTTCTTGGCGGCCTCTTGCCCGACTACATAGCCCTCGAGGAACTCGTAGATCTCGCGGGGCTTGGGAAGTTCCTCCCAGCGCACCTCGCTCGTCTCCGCGAGCTCCTCCTCGATGATCTCGTTGCAGAGATCGATGCACTCGTCGCAGATGTACACACCGGGCCCTGCGATGAGCTTCTTGACCTGCTTCTGGCTCTTGCCACAGAACGAGCACTTGAGCAGATCGCCGCCGTCACCGATGCGTGCCACGGTGTGCTTCCCCTTCGCCTGGGAGACGCCTGGACGCTAAGAGTCCAGCGGCTCCTGGTGCTGCCTTATTCCGACGGTACCTTGCCGGGCCCCCCGTTCGGGCCCCCCTTGGCACGGTTCACTTTGACGTGCACCTTTCCGCGCACAGGGTCAAATCGTGCCAAGGGTGGCAGACGACAACATCACCCCGCGTCAGCGGACGGATTCGTTGTTCATCTTCCGGGTCGAGATGATCTGGTCGACGATGCCGTACTCCAGCGCTTCCTCGGCCGTGAGGATCTTGTCGCGCTCGATGTCCTCGCGGACCTGCTCGATCGGCCGGTTGGAGTGCTTGGCCAGCATCTCCTCCAGCTGGGTGCGCATCCGGGCGAACTCGTTGGCGATGATCTCCAGGTCGGAGAGCTGTCCGCGGCCGGTGCTGCCGGCCGGCTGGTGGATCAGCACGCGGGAGTTCGGCAGTGCCATGCGCTTGCCCGGCGTACCGGCGGCGAGCAGGATGGCCGCGGCCGAGGCGGCCTGGCCCATGCAGACCGTCTGGATGTCCGGCTTCACGAACTGCATCGTGTCGTAGATCGCCGTGAGGGCGGTCATGTCGCCGCCGGGGCTGTTGATGTAGATCGAGATGTCCCGGTCGGGGTCCATCGACTCCAGGCACAGCAGCTGCGCCATGACGTCGTTGGCGGAGGCGTCGTCGATCTGGACGCCGAGGAAGATCACCCGCTCCTCGAAGAGCTTCGCGTAAGGGTCGTACTCGCGGATGCCCTGGGAGGTGCGCTCGACGAAGCGCGGGATGACGTAGCGGCTGTCGGGGCGCGGCCCCTCGTACAGGCCGCTGGCGGCGCCGGGGAAGTCGTTCATGTGCGTATTCACCGTCCTGGTGGCGTTCTGGGGAGTGGAGTCTCGGCGGTACGGGGCGAAGCCGGGCCGGTCAGGCACCGGTGCCGCCGCCTCCCGGAACACCGGAGGCATGCGTGATGATCTCGTCGATGAGACCGTACTCCTTGGCCTCCTCCGGGGTGAACCAGCGGTCGCGGTCACCGTCGCGGACGATCGTCTCCACCGTCTGGCCGGAGTGGAGGGCTGTCAGCTCCGACATGCGCTTCTTGGTGCGCAGCAGGTACTCGGCCTGGATCTTGATGTCCGAGACCGTACCGCCGAGGCCCGCGGAGCCCTGGTGCATCATGATGTCCGCGTGGGGCAGCGCGAAGCGCTTGCCCGCGGTGCCGCCGGTGAGCAGGAACTGGCCCATCGAGGCCGCCATGCCCATGGCGATGGTGACCACGTCGTTCGGGATGTACTGCATGGTGTCGTAGATCGCCATGCCCGCCGTCACCGAGCCGCCGGGGCTGTTGATGTAGAGGTAGATGTCCTTGTCCGGATCGGCGGCAAGGAGCAGCAGCTGTGCGGTGATCTTGTTGGCGATGTCGTCGTCAACCTGCTGGCCGAGGAAGATGATCCGCTCGTTGAGCAGCCGGTTGTAGACCTGGTCGCCGAGGCCACCACCGATGGAAGGCTCGCCGGCGGCGGAGGGCATCAGATTCGTCACGTATCCACCTGCTCGTCTTACGACGGCGCCGGGCCGTCTCACGTGTTCCCTGCCAGGGGGCTGGGGCGGGTTCGGGGACTCCCCTGCCCCCGTATTCATGGACCCTAACGCGCGGGTCCCTTCGGGGAATCCCGTGGAAGGGGGTGTTCGCCGGGGGCGTAGCGGTGGCCTCCGGTGGCCTCCCGTGGATCGGCGGGTGCGGCAGCGGTGGGGGGCGGTGCGGCGCCGATGCCGGGTGCGGGTGCGTTGGGGCTTGTCGCGCCCCTCGGGGAGCCGCCTTCGACACAGCCTCGTGCCCCCCAGGCAGGCCCCTCAGGGGGGCAAACGGGCCCCGGGGGAGCAATTCCCCGGGGCCCGTCCTGAGTGCTTCAGAGGCGCCGTAGGGCTCAGCCCTCGGTCTTCTCCTCGGCGGCCTCGGCGGCCTCGGCGGCCGGAGCCTCGGTCTCGGCCTCGGCCGTCTCGGTCTCCTCCTCGTCGTCCAGGTCGACGATCTCGCCGTTGGTGTCCTTCACCGTGGCGGCCTCGACCACGACGGCCAGGGCCTTGCCGCGGGCGACCTCGCCGACGAGGAGGGGCACCTGGCCGCCCTCGACGACAGCCTGGGCGAACTGGTCGGGAGACATGCCGGAGGAGGCGGCGCGCCGCATGAGGTGCTCGGTGAGCTCCTCCTGGTTGACGTTGAGCTTCTCCAGCTTGACCAGCTCGTCGAGGACGAACTGGGTCTTGATGCCCTTGACCGCGGCCTCGCGGGTCTCGGTCTCGAACTCCTCGGCGGTCTTGCCCTGGAGCTCCAGGTACTTGTCGAGGTCAAGGCCCATCTGGCCGAGCTGGTGGTGCTCGAGGTTGTGCTTACGGGTGTTGATCTCGTCCTCGAGCAGCTTCTCGGGGACGGGCACCTCGACGAGCTCCAGCAGCTTGTCCAGCACGCGCTCCTGGGCCTGCGTGGCCTGGTCGTACTGCTTCATGTTGGCCAGCCGCTTGCGGCTGTCGGCCTTGAGCTCCTCGAGCGTGTCGAACTCGGAGGCGAGCTGCGCGAAGTCGTCGTCCAGCTCGGGCAGTTCGCGGGCGGCGACCTGGGTGACCTTGACGGTGACCTCGGCCTCCCTGCCCGCGGCGGAGCCGCCCTTGAGCTCGGAGGCGAAGGTGGCCTCCTCGCCGGCGGACAGGCCCTTCACGGCGTCGTCGATGCCCTCCAGCAGCTCACCGGAGCCGATCGTGTAGGAGACGCCCTCGGCGACGCCGTCCTCAAGGACCTCGCCGTCGACCTTGGCCTGGAGGTCGACGGTCACGACGTCGCCGTCCTCGGCGGCGCGCTCGACCGGGGAGGTGGAGGCGAAGCGCTCGCGCAGCTGCTCGACCGACTTCTCCACGTCCTCGTCGCTGACCTCGACGGCGTCGACCTCGACCTCGATGCCGGAGTAGTCCGGGATCTCGAGGGCCGGGCGGATGTCGACCTCGGCGGTGAAGTTCAGCGTCTCGCCGTCCTTCAGCTCGGTGATGTCGACCTCGGGCTGGCCCAGCGGGCTGAGCTCGGCCACGTTGACCGCCTCGGTGTAGAACTTCGGAAGCGCGTCGTTGACGGCCTCCTCCAGCACCGCACCGCGGCCGAACCGCTGGTCGATGACACGGGCCGGGATCTTGCCCTTGCGGAAGCCCTTCACCGTGACCTGCTGGTTGATCTTCTTGTACGCCGCGTCGAGGCTGTCCTTGAGCTCCTCGAAGGGCACCTCGACAGTGAGCCGAACCCGGGTCGGGTTCAGGGTCTCCACGGCGCTCTTCACGGTTCGGTCTCCTTGTGGCTGACTTCTTGGTTTCTGCCGAGCCAGACAGGTCCGGCGGATTTCGCCGCCCGGAGGAGTTCGTAGGCCGAGTGGGCCGGGACACACGGGCGCGCAGCTTGCATAGTAACCGCAGCCGCTCAGCGCCCCAAAAGGCGATCATCACGGTGACGTGACTCTGTGGTCGGGGTGGCGGGATTTGAACCCACGGCCTTCCGCTCCCAAAGCGGACGCGCTACCAAGCTGCGCCACACCCCGTGCTGGTGCGACACGTAGGGTACATGCCCAGGCCGGTCACGTCGGCCGCTTTCCCGCACGACCGCCCCCGCGAAATCCCCGCAGACCAACGCGTTGGCCTGTGCGGCATGCGACCCGCTACGATGCCTTCTGTCGCCGCGGTCCCGGGACCAGCGGCGCACGCGTGCGGGCGTAGCTCAATGGTAGAGCCCTAGTCTTCCAAACTAGCTACGCGGGTTCGATTCCCGTCGCCCGCTCTGTACGGCCCTGGGGCCCGGTTTCCGTTTCGGCGGGGCCGGGCCCCTGGCGTTTTCTACAGGTGGCGGATGTCCGCGGAATAGACGGCGCGAATGCCGTACGGGACGTAGAGGGCGTCGCCGTGGACCAGGGGGGTCGGGCCCACGTACACGAAGACGTGATCCGTGCGGGCGTCGACCCCCGGCCCGCCCGCCGGTTCGACGGAGGAGTGGGTGTCCCACAGGGTGCGGCCGGTGGACGGGGTGACGGCCCGGACCTCGCCGATGTTGAGCGTGAAGTCGAGGGTGCCGCGGACCACGGTGGGCGTGGAGCCGGACGGTACGGCGCGGGCCAGGGGGACGACACGGGGTGAGCGGTCGCTCACGTCGAGCAGGGTGAGGCGGCGGTAGGCGGGGCCCGAGGCGTCGTCGGGGGCGTTCGGGGACGTGAGGAGGACCAGACGGCCCTCGGACCGGCCGGCCAGGGTGAGGGCGCCTTCCACCCTGGCGGCCCATCGGGCTCTGCCGTCGGCCGGGCCGATCTCGGCGATCCGGGTGTGCTTCCCCTTGGGGTCGACGCACAGCAGGTAGCCGTGGCCCGCCGCGGCACGGACCTCGAGCGCGTCGCCTGCGGCGGACTCGGTGGCGCGGGAGATGCCGAAGTCGATGACGCGGGGGCCGTCCTCGGCGAGCATCACGTCGGCCGGCTTGAGGTCGCGGTGGACCACGCCGGCGCGGTGGATGTCGCGCAGCGCCTCGGCGAGGCCGGCGGCGAGTTCGCGCAGCCGGGGTGGGGGAAGCGGGCCGTGCCGGCGGACGAGGTGCCGAGGTCTTCGCCCGGTTTGTAGAGCGTGGCCATCCAGGGGCGCGGGGCGTCGGCGTCCACCACGGGCGCCGTGAAGGCGCCGCTGACCTGGCGGGCGGCGGCCACCTCGCGGCGATGGGGGTCCCCCCGCTCGAGCGAAGCCGAGAGTGGGGGAGGGTGCGGTACTCGTCGTCGTCGGCGTACTGGGCGTGGACGACCTTGACGGCCAGGCGGCGCCGGAGGCGGAGCGGGCGAGGTAGACCACGCCCATGCCGCCGCTGCCGAGGCGGTCCTCGATCCGGTAGCCGCCCACCTCGGCCGGGTCCGAGTCGCGCAGCGCCATCCCCGTAGGTTCCCCCCCCCGTTGTCCCGTTGTGCGTCGGGTGCCGCCGACCGCGGGTCAGAAGTTGATGGAGTTGATCGAATCCGCTATCGAGTTCAGGAACCGTTGGATGGACGGAGCCATCCCGGTCGAGGCCAGGAAGAAGCCGAAGAGCACCGCGACGATGGCGGGGCCGGCCTTGATGTTCCCCCCTCTGATCAGCACCACAAGGATGATCGCCAACAGCAACACCACGGACAGTGAAATGGCCACAACTGATCACACCCTCGGTCGGTCCGCACTCCCGGAACCATCGTGCCACCAACCGGGCCGTCCTATGCGGCACGTGACACAACGTCGGCCCCGCCCGTTCCAAGTCCGGCGCCCCGCACACTAATTCGAGGCCCCACACGCGTCGGCATCCACCGGGAACCCACAGGGAATTACACGACTTCGTTTCCCTGTCCACACATCCTGTGCGCGGGTAATTCGAATTGTTGGCGCAGAGACGACGTTATGCACCAATTAGTCGGGATGAATCGGGACATCGGGGCCATCTGGCGTTCCCTCGCGGCTCATTGATGTGCTCACCATCACGTGGACAGACAGGTCGAGTTCGTTAAATCCGGGGTACCCGCAGTCCGATAACCAGGAATGACGTACGGGGTTTTACGAAATCCCGGAGCCGACGCTAGGGTGCCTGAGATGTTTGACGCCGCCTCGCCCCACGGCCAGCACCGAAGGCCACTCCCCCCGGCACAGTCGCCGACGGAAGGAGTGCCCAGTCCGCGTACCCCGACGGGCGCGCAGCAGTCACGGCAGCAGCCGACACGGGCGGACAGACCGGGCAAACAGCGCGACGCGTTCTTCGACAACGCCAAGTACCTCGCCATCGTGCTGGTCGCCATGGGGCACTCGTGGGAGCCCCTCAAGGGCGACAGCCGCATCCTCGAGGGCCTGTACTCGGTCGTGTACAGCTTCCACATGCCGGCGTTCATCATCATCTCCGGCTTCTTCTCGCGCAGTTTCGACATGCGCCCCGACCGGCTGAAGCGGCTGATCACCGGCGTCGCCGTGCCGTACATCGTGTTCGAGACCGCCTACCCGCTCTTCAAGCGGTTCGTCGACCACTCCCCCGGCCAGGAGATCAGCCTCCTCGACCCCTGGTACCTGACCTGGTTCCTGTGCGCGCTGTTCATCTGGCGGCTGACCACGCCCATCTGGAAACTGGTCCGCCACCCGCTCCCGGTCGCGCTCGGCATCGCCATGCTGGCCGCCGTCACTCCGAGCATCGGCGACGATCTGGACCTTCAGCGCGTCCTCCAGTTCCTGCCGTACTTCGTGCTGGGCCTGTGCATGAAGCCCGAGCACTTCCAGCTGGTGCGCCGCCCCTGGGTGCGGGCCGCCGCCGTACCGGTGTTCGCGGCCGCGCTGGCGGTCGGCTGGTGGGCGGTGCCCCGCATGAACACCGCCTGGTTCTACCACCGTGACTCGGCCCAGGAACTGGGCGCGCCGTGGTGGTCGGGACCGGTCATGGTGGTCGCGATGTTCGGCTGCTCGCTGCTGCTGACCGCCTGCTTCTTCGCCTGGGTGCCCGGCCGGAAGATGTGGTTCACCACGCTGGGCGCGGGCACGCTGTGCGGCTACCTGCTGCACGGATTCCTGGTGAAGTTCGCCGACTACCAGGGCTGGTTCGACCACGCGGCCCTGCACCGCCCGCTCGGCGAGATCCTGGCGACCGTCACCGCGGCCGCCGTCGTCACACTCCTGTGCACCAGCCCCGTACGGCGCGTGTTCCGCTTCGCCATGGAGCCGCAGATGAACTGGGCGTTCAAGCAGGACGCCGCCGAACTCGCCCGCGAACGCCGGCAGCGGGAACCCGAGCGCGAGAAGGTCAGCGTCTAGCCCCCGTCATTCCCCGGGCGTCCCGAGACCGAGAAGTGCGCGCATCCGTGTGTACTTCTCGGTCAGTCGTCTCCGGGTCGCCCCGTCCAGCACGGCCAGCCGGTCCGGGTCCGCGTTGTGGGCGAGGTCGGCCTCCTTCACCAGCAGCGCGCCGGGCGTGGCGAGAACGCGCCGGGCGTAGGCCTCCGGGCTCTCCCCCGCCCGCTTGGTGAGCGCCAGCACGATGTCCTTCGTGCGGCGGCTCAGCGCGGCCTCCGCCAGCCACTCCTCGGAGAGGGCGTCGTCCTCGACCGCGTCATGCAGCCAGCCCGCCGCGATCTGCGCCTCGTCGCCGCCCCGGGCCCGGACGCCCTCCGCGACGGCCCGCAGATGCCCGGCGTACGGCCGCCCCGCCTTGTCGGTCTGCCCGGCGTGGGCGGCGCACGCCAGGGTCTCCACCTCGGCGAGGGTCAGCGGGGGGCGCGTCTCGGTCATTCCCCCAGTGTCTCCCGGCGCAGCGCGGCCCGGGCCGGAAGGGTCGCCGCGGCCACCCCGAGCAACACGACACCGCCCGCGAACGCCCCGTAGACCAGCGGCGGTATGTACGGCGCCTGTCCCGTCAGCCCCTTCATCATCGGCACCAGCGTGGCCAGCGCGATCGCGGTGCCCAGGCCGATGCCGGTGAGGGCGACCAGGAGGGCCTCCCAGCGGATCATGCGCAGGATCTGCCGGCGGGTGGAGCCGATGAGCCGGAGCGTGCCGAGCTCCCGCCGCCGGTCGAGGACCGTCATCACCAGCGTGTTCACGGCGGCCACGGCGGCGAACCCGCCGAGCACGCTCGCCATCACGGCGTTGGCCCAGGCGTTCAGCTCCCGGTCCAGCGACCGGGCGGTGGTGTACCCGCCCCGGTCCAGCACCGTCCCCAGGGGCGCCGGCGCCCGTGCCGTGCCGCCCTTCGTCCACAGCTCGGTGTCGAAGGCCGCGCTGACGTGGCCGGCCAGCGCGGCGCGGCCGAGGGTGACCTGTGAGAGTCCCATGCCGCGCGCGTACGTCGCCACGACCAGCGGCGTGGTCCTGGTCCCGTCGGGCAGGTACAGGCGCAGCCGGTCGCCGACCCCGACGTGGGCGTTCTGGGCGAGGGAGGCGTCCAACGCCACCTCGCCGGGCCGCAGCGACAGCCGTCCCCGCCGCGCCCCCAGGTCCTGTACGGCGGCCAGGTCCCGTACCGTCCCCGTGACCCCCTGCGCGCTCGCCGACTCCAGCGACCCGGAGACCGGCACGAGCACCGAGGTCCGCAACAGGCCTACGGCGGCGGTGACTCCGGGGGTGTCCTGGGCCCGCCGCACGGCGTCCGGGGCGAGCCCCGGATCGGCGGTGACGATGTGGTCGGCGGTGACGCCGGCGCGCTGCTGATCGCCGGTCACCTTCTCCTCGCTGGTCTGCATGAACACCAGCACCGAGGAGAACGCCATGGCGAGCACGATCGGCGTGATCGCCGAGGCCAGCCGGCGGGCGTTGGTACGGGAGTTGGCGGCGGCGAGCGCCCCGGCCGCCCCCGCGCCCCGCAGCGCCGGCCCGAACAGGGCCGCGAACGCCCGGGCGAGCAGCGGCCCGAGCAGCGCCACGGCCAGCATGAACAGCAGGACGACACCGAGGGCGGCGTTGGCCGCGTCATCCCCGGTCAGCGAGGAGGCCAGCCCCGCGCAGACGAACCCGCCGGCGGCCGCGGCGATCCCGAGCGGCGTACGGATCCACCCGATGCGCAGCCGCTCCACGGACGCCTCGCCGAGCGCCTGCCCCGGCTTGATCCGGGAGCGGGAGCTGCGGCGGGCGGCCGTGTACCCGGCGCACAGGGCGGTGAGCAGGACCGTGCCGACGGCGGAGACCAGCGGGATCCAGCCCACGGCCAGGTCGACGGCCCCCGGAATCGCCCCCCTGTCCTTCAGCTGTCCGAACCACCACCGGGCCAGGACGATCCCCGGCAGGCAGCCGGCCGCGCCCGCGAGCGGGGCGAAGAGGAGGTGCGCGGCCCGCACGGCGACCCGCTCACCGCTGGTCGGGGCGGGGGAAAACCCCACTCCTCGATTCCCTCGCACCCGTCGCCGCACTCATGTTGTAATAGACACTTGGTCATTTCAGCTATTACATACTTCGGAGGGGTCATGCCGTTCGCGAACACCACGGACGCCGTACGGGCATGGGTCGACGGATGGGTCGTGTCGCGGGGCGCGGGCGAACCGGTGTCCCGGCCCTGGGGTTTCACGGTCGACGTCGGCCTGCCCAAGGAGGTGGCGCGGCATGTCCTGCCCGCCGCCGACGAGGCGACCGTGCGCAAGATCGTGGAGAACACCACGGCACCCGGCATCTGGCTGAAGACCTTCGTGGCACCGCGGACCCTGGAGGCCTGGCTGCCACCCGGTTGGGCCCTCGCGGGCGGCCGTGCCTTCCTGATGACCGCCTCGCTGCGCACCGCCGAGGCCCCGGCCGACGTCCCCGACGGCTACCGGCTGAGCAGTTGGAACCGGGCCGGGGTGACCCGCGTGCTGGTACGCGCCGCCGACGGCGCGTTCGCGGCGCGCGGGCAGATCGCGGTCACCGATGGGACCGCCGTCGTCGACCAGGTGGAGACCGACCCGGCGCACCAGCGGCGGGGCCTCGGACGTCTGGTGATGGGAACGCTCGCCCGCACCGCCGCCCGGGCGGGGGCGACAGCGGCCGTACTGGGCGCGACCGAAGAGGGACGGGCCCTGTACGAGACGGTGGGCTGGCGGGTGCGGGCCCCGCTGACCGCGGCCACGCGGGTCACGGAGGAGGCCCTGTAGGCCCGGGCCGTCTCAGCGGGCCTGCTGGGCGGACGGGCCTTCCCGGCAGATCAGCAGCAGCGCCCGGTCGTCGTTGACGTCCTTCGCCACGGCCTCGATGAGATGCCAGGCCGCTCCGTGGAAGCCGCCCGCGACATAGCGGTCGGCCTCGCCGGTGAGCCGGTCGATGCCCTCGACGATGTCACGGTCGGACGTCTCCACCAGGCCGTCCGTGAACAGCATCAGCACGTCTCCCGGCCGCAGCGAGCCCTTCACGGGGTCGAACTGGGCACCGTCGTACACACCGAGGAGCGGACCCTCCGCGGCCTTCTCCTCCCAGCGTCCGCTGCCCGCGCTGAGTTGCAGGCCCGGCGGATGCCCCGCCGAGTACAACTCGTAGTCCCCGGAGTCGAGATCCAGCACCAGATGGATCGAGGTCGCGAAGCCCTCGTCCCAGTCCTGGCGCAGCAGATAGCCGTTGGCCGCCGGGAGGAAGGCATGCGGCGGCAGCGAGCCCAGCAGCCCCCCGAACGCCCCCGACAGCAGCAGCGCCCGCGACCCCGCGTCCATGCCCTTGCCGGACACGTCCGTGAGCACGGCCTCCAGCGTGCGCCCGCCGTTGGTACGGGCCGCCACCACGAAGTCACCGGAGAAGGACTGCCCGCCCGCGGGCCGCAGCGCCATCTCCCGGTGCCAGCCCTGTGGCAGTTTCGGCAGCTTGCTCTGCACCCGGATCCGCTCGCGCAGGTCGAACAGCATGGTGCCGCCGCGCCGCCACGGCACGCCGACCCGGCTGCGGAACTGCGCGGTGAGCAGCCCGAAGAACCCGCAGGCGGCGACCACGAGCACCACACCCGGCGTGACCCTGGAGGGCCCCTCGGTGTACGGGCCAAGCCGCACCGACTCCACGATCAGCGCCGTGGCCGCCGCCGCGTACAGCCCGAGCAGGCTCGCGGGCCGCAGCAGCAGGCCGCCCGCGACGATCGGCAGCACCAGCGTGGCGGGTGAGCACCACACCGAGTTGGCGAGGGTCATCGACGCGAGCACCGGGATGGTCAGCAGCAGTCCGGCCAGCGCGATCCAGTCCGAGCCGTCGCCGCGGAAGTAGTCCACCGCGCTTCTGCGCAGGCCGACGCGGGCCCGGTGCCACTGCATCTTCCACCGGGCCGTGAACGTCTCGGCCTTCGAGCGCCGCTCTCGTCCTGCTGCCATTAGTTCGGGACCCTATCCATCGGACCAGGCGCTTGGCACGGGAGGTCCGACTTATCCCCCGTCCGAGATCTCACCTCACAGTCAGCAACGATGGTGACTGTCACCATCGTGGCCGTGAACGACCGGGCTTGTGTACTCGGTCGTTCCCACCACGTCGCGCTCCCGACTGTCCCCTACGACAGGACGGTCACGGGCCGTATCCACCACACCCCTGGTTCCGGTCCACCACACCCCTGGTTCCGGCGTCGGCAGCAGCTTCACCTGGACCACCAGCTTCACAAGCCCGGACGGTAGTACGACTGACGGACGCATGGGCGGAACTCGTCAGACGATCACTGCGACCAGTTACTCGTGGCACAGCCGTTCGCATTCCACCGGCTCGCCTGGCAGGCGTGCCGCAACCCGGCGGAAATTCGTTCGCCCGCCCCACGATGCGCTGGTACGCATGGTCCATGGGGACAGAGCTCGCGAGTAGCCCTTCGGCCGATCTGCGGGTGCTGCGGCCGGACGACTGGGACCAGTGGTACGACAGCCTGCTCCGGTCCTTCGGCGGGGTTCCGGAGGCGGCAGAGGAGCGGGAGCTGTGGAACTCGCTGACCGAGACCGAGCGTTCGATCGGCGCCTGGGACGGTGACACGGTCGTCGGTACGGCGTCGGCCTTCAGCTTCCGGCTGACGGTGCCCGGCGGAGCCTCGGTGCCGGCCGCGGGGGTCACCATGGTCAGTGTGGCCGCCACGCACCGGCGGCGCGGTGTGCTGACCTCGATGATGCGGCGGCAGTTGGACGACGTACGGTCCTGGGGATGGCCGCTGGCGGTGCTGACGGCGTCCGAACCGGCCATCTACGGGCGGTTCGGGTACGGCGTGGGGACGTACAACGTCAACGCGCGGATCGACACCACCCGGGTGCGGTTGTCGGTACCGCCCGGCACCGATGACGTACGGCTGCGGTACGCCGCGCCGGCCGACGTCCTCGACGCGTGCGAGGCCCTGTACGCCCGACGGGTGCCACTGCGGCCGGGAATGGTGGCGCGGCCGCCCGGCTGGGAGCGGCTGATGCTTCTGGACCCGGCGAGCGAGCGGGACGGGGCGTCGCCGTTGCAGTGCGTGGTGGCCGAGCGGGGCGGGGAGTTGGTGGGGTACGCGCGGTTCCGGGTCAAGCCGGACTGGGAGCCGGCTGGGCCCAGGGGGACCGTGGTGCTGGAGAACATGGAGGCGCTGGACCCTGCGGCGCACGCCGCGGTGTGGCGGTTCCTGTTCGGCATCGACCTGACCACGGTGATCGACGCGCGACGGCGGCCGGTGGACGAGCCGTGGCAGTACCTGGTGTCCGACGTCCGGCGGTGCGAGCTGCTGGTGCGGGACTCGCTGCACGTGCGGCTGGTCGACGTGGGCGCGGCGCTGGCGGCGCGCGCCTATCAGGCACCGGTGGACGTCGTGTTCGAGGTCGAGGACTCCTTCTGCCCCTGGAACGCGGGGCGTTGGCGGCTGACCGGCGACGCGAAGGGCGCGTCCTGCGAGCGGACCGAGGACGCGGCCGATCTCGCGCTTTCCGTCCGGGAGTTGGGGGCCGCGTACCTGGGCGGCGCCTCACTCGCCTCACTGGCGGCGGCCGGGCTGGTGCGGGAACTGCGGGAGGGGGCGTCGGCGGAGGCTTCGGTGGGGTTCGGGTCGGCGGTGGCGCCTTGGCTGCCGCACGGGTTCTAGGGCCGGCGGCCGCGTCCCGGTGTCCTCAGCGCTGCTGGCAGGTCGGGCACCAGAAGAGGTTGCGGGCGGCGAGGTCGGCGGTGCGGATGCCGGTGGCGCAGATGTGGCAGCGCAGGGTGGCCCGGCGGTAGACGTACACCTCGCCGCCGTGGTCGTCGACGCGGGGCGGGCGGCCCATCGCCTCGGGGGTGTGCTCGGGGCGGACGGTGTCGATGCGGTTGTTGCGGACGCCCTCGCGCATGAGCTCGACGAGGTCGGCCCAGACCGCGTCCCATTCGGCGGGAGTGATGTCGCGGCCCGCGCGGTACGGGTCGATGCGGTGCCGGAAGAGGACCTCGGCGCGGTAGACGTTGCCGACACCGGCGATGACCTTCTGGTCCATCAGGAGCGCGGCGATCGTCGTACGGCTGCGGGAGACGCGCCGGTACGCGGCTTGCGGGTCGGCGTCCGTGCGGAGAGGGTCGGGGCCGAGGCGGTCGTGTATCGCCTGCTTCTCGGTGTCCGTGATCAGGGCGCAGGTGGTGGGGCCGCGGAGGTCGACGTACGAGGTGGCGTTCGCGAGGCGGAGGCGGACGGTGTCCGTGGGCGGGGGGGCGGGGGCGTCGCCGAAGGTGACCTTGCCGAAGAGGCCGAGGTGGATGTGGATCCAGTCGGTGTCCTCGGGGTCCCGGAAGCCGAGGAAGAGGTGCTTGCCGTGGGCTTCGGTGCGGGTGAGTTCCGTGCCGGTGAGGAGTTCGGCGGCGTCGGAGAACTTGCCCTGGGGGCTGGTTACGCGGGGGGTCGTGCCGGAGAATCGGGCGGCGTAGTCGTGCGCCAGCCGGTGAATCGTGTGCCCCTCTGGCAAGGTGGCCGTACCTTCCCCCGGGGCTCCGCCCCGGACCCCGCCAGGGGCTGTCGCCCCTGGACCCCGTTTCCCACTCACCCACCCGTGACGGTCGGCTGAGAAGTTGCCCCACCTGGGGCTCCGCCCCAGACCCCGGCCGGCAGCATCCAGCCTGTGCGGCGTTTGCGGACGAGGCCCGTTCAGGGCCGGGGCCGATGCGGGGGTCTGGGGGCGGCAGCTCCCAGGGGCTCAGTCCTGCTGGGGGTGGTGGGCCGGGATGGGGGGCAGGTCACCCGTCGTCTCGTAGGCCGACAGCATGTCGATGCGGCGGATGTGACGCTCGTCACCGGAGAACGGCGTGCCCAGGAACGTCTCGACGAACTTGGTCGCCTCCTCCTGGGTGTGCATGCGCGCACCCACCGCCACGACGTTGGCGTTGTTGTGCTGGCGGCCGAGGGAGGCCGTCTCCTCGCTCCAGGCGAGGGCCGCGCGGACGCCCTTGACCTTGTTCGCGGCGATCTGCTCACCGTTGCCGGAGCCGCCGATCACGACGCCGAGGGAGTCGGGGTCCGCGGCCGTGCGCTCCGCGGCGCGGAGGCAGAAGGGCGGGTAGTCGTCCTGGGCGTCGTAGATGTGCGGGCCGCAGTCGACGGGGTCGTGGCCCGCCGCCTCGAGCCATTCGACGAGGTGGTTCTTGAGTTCGAAGCCCGCATGGTCGGAGCCGAGATACACGCGCATGAGATGAGTGTGTCATGGGTGTTTCGGGGCAGCAGCCCCGGGATGCCGCGAGGGAAAATGTGAGCCGCACCATAGAAGCTCAAGGAAACCTCAAGTAACAATCCGGATTCAGAGGTTCCCGAATTCATTCACCTCGGATTCACTGGACCGGCTCGTACAAGGCCGCACAACGGCATCCCCCCGTGTACGGGAATCCGCTCCACCGGCGCAAAGGAAATCCGTCCATGACCCCTGGTTCCGGACTTCAGGCAGGACTCAAGAACCGGCATCTGACCATGATCGCCATCGGCGGCGTGATCGGTGCCGGACTGTTCGTCGGCTCCAGCTCCGGTATCGCCACCGCAGGGCCCGGCATCCTTCTCTCCTACGCCCTCGTCGGCACGCTCGTCGTGCTGGTGATGCGGATGCTGGGTGAGATGTCCGCCGCCAACCCCACCTCCGGCTCCTTCTCCGCGCACGCCGACCGGGCGCTGGGCCGCTGGGCCGGGTTCTCCATCGGCTGGCTGTACTGGTTCTTCTGGGTGGTGGTGCTGGCCGTGGAGGCCACCGCCGGCGCCAAGATCCTCGAGGGATGGATGCCCGCCGTCCCGCAGTGGGGCTGGGCACTCATCGTGATGGCCGTGCTCACCGCCACCAACCTGGTCTCCGTCGGCTCCTACGGCGAGTTCGAGTTCTGGTTCGCCGGCATCAAGGTGGTGGCGATCGGCGCGTTCATCGTCGTCGGCGCGCTGGCCGTCTTCGGCGTACTGCCGGGCGTACACGCCGACAAGGCGAGCTTCGGCAACCTGACCTCCCACGAGGGCTTCCTGCCGCACGGCCCCGGCTCGATCCTCACCGGTGTGCTCCTGGTCGTCTTCTCCTTCATGGGCAGCGAGATCGCGACCCTGGCGGCCGGCGAGTCCGAGGACCCGCAGCGGGCGGTGACCAAGTCGACGAACAGCATCATCTGGCGTATCGGCGTCTTCTACCTGGGCTCGATCCTCATCGTCGTCTCCCTCCTTCCCTGGAACGACCCGTCGATCAAGGAGAAGGGCTCCTACGTCGCCGCCCTGGACTCCCTCGGCATCGCGCACGCCGGCGAGATCATGAACTTCATCGTGCTGACGTCGGTGCTGTCCTGTCTCAACTCCGGTCTGTACACGGCCTCCCGCATGGCGTTCTCGCTCGGCCAGCGCGGTGACGCGCCCAAGGCGTTCGCACGTACGACGTCCCGCGGTGTGCCGATGGCCGCGATCCTCGCCTCCGTCGTCTTCGGCTTCGTCGCCGTCTTCTTCAACTACAAGTTCCCGGACTCGGTCTTCCTGTTCCTGGTCAACTCCAGTGGCGCGGTGGCCCTGTTCGTCTGGCTGGTCATCTGCTTCTCGCAGCTGCGCATGCGGCGGATCATCCAGCGGGAGGCGCCGGAGAAGCTCGTCGTGAAGATGTGGCTGTACCCGTACCTGACCTGGGCGACGGCCGCGCTGATCGTGTTCGTCCTCGGCTACATGCTGACCGACACCGAGCACGACGGCCGCGAGACCGTGCTGCTGTCGCTGCTGGTCGCGGCGTTGGTGATCGCGATCGCCGTGGTGAAGGAGAAGGTCGTCGGCGGCCGTACGGCCGAGGCCGTGGAGCCGGCGCCGGCCGACGAGGTGTCCGTCGGCTGATCCGGCGAACCACTGCCGCGTTCCGGGGAGGAGTCCGTGAGGGCTCCTCCCCTTCGCCTGTTCACAGCACCGTGAAGCTCTGCTTGACCTTGTCGTACGTCGCCAGCGCCTGGGCCTCGATCTCCGGCTGGTACCAGGTGTTGACCTGGTACGACTTCCCGTTCGCGTCGAAGCCGAGCAGCTGGGCGTGCCAGGCGACGCCCTTGAGCGTGAAGGTGTACTCCCAGACCACCGCCGGGTGACCGTGGAAGGTCGTCTGCGCCAGGCGGATCTTCGCGTAGCCCTGGCCCTGCCGGGCGTCGCGCTCCGAGGCGCGCCAGGTGTCCATGAGGTCGCCGTGGGCCAGGGAGGACTTGGCGACCAGTTCCTGACGGCCGTCCGGCGAGGTGTAGTGCACCTCGGCGCCCGTCTTCACGTCGCGCCGCCAGCCGTCCGGCGTCCGCCAGGCGTACCCGCCCGCCTCCCGGTGCGCGCCCGGCGGCAGGCTCTGCGGGCGGGAGGTGCCCTCCACGGCGGGCGACGGGCCGCTCGGGGCGGTGGTGGAAGCGGCTGAGGTGACGGGCGAGGGCTTCGCCTGCGCACCGCCGCCGCCCGGGCCGCCGAGCGAGGTGGCGAGCAGGACGCCTGCCACCGCGGCGGCGGCGACCGAGCCGAGGGCGGCGAGCAGAGCGGCGCGGTGGCGGCCTCGGCCCGGGGCGGTCGCGGGCCGTTCGCCGGGGGGCCGGCCCGCGGTACGGGTGCCGTGCGGGTCCTGTGGACCGGCGAGCGGACGGCACTGGGTCTCCGCCTCGGACGGTACGGCGCCGCGGCCGGGCTCGGTCACGGGACCTGGCTCGGCCGCAGGAACCGGCTCGGGCTCCGGAGCGGGCTCAGTCGCAGAGACCGGCTCGGGGACGGGCTCGGGGACGGGCTCGGCTCGCGGCGACGTCTCTTCGCTCGACGGCACCGCATCGCACACCGGTTCGGGCTCGGGCTCGGGGACAATCTCCGGCTCCGGCAGCCGGGGATCCCGGGCCGGGCGCAATTCCGGCACCGCCACGAACGCCAGTGTGGGCCGTTCTCTCGGGGGCCAGGGAAAGACAGGGGTCGCTTCCGCCGTTCCCGTTCCCGAAGGGCCCTCCCTCACCTGGAGCGTCGGCGTCGGCGTCGGGTCTGAAGACGCCACAGGGCGCAGGGCCGCCTCGATCTCGGTCAGTTCCGGCCTGGTCGAGGGTTCCTTTTCCAGGAGGGCGGCCAGGATGTCGCGCAACGGACCCGCTTCGGGCGGCAGTTCGGGTTTCTCGTAGAGGACGGCGTGCAGGGTGGCGAGGGTCGTGTCGCGGGAGAAGGGGGAGCGGCCGGCCAGGGCCGCGCAGAGGGTGGCGCCCAGGGACCACACGTCGGAGGGCGGCCCCTGACGGCGGCCGGAGATGCGCTCGGGCGCCATGTAGTCGGGGGAGCCGACCAGCATGCCGACCATGGTGAGCGCCTTGGCGTCCTGGATGGCCGCGATGCCGAAGTCGGTCAGGACGACCCGGTTGCCGACGGCCTCGACCAGGACGTTCCCCGGTTTGATGTCCCGGTGCAGCACGCCCCCGGCGTGCACCTGCCGCAGCGCCGCCACCAGCCCCAGCCCGATCCGCGCCGCCTCGGGCGGGCCGAGCGGTCCCTCGGTCACCATGATCTGCTCCAGCGAGCGTCCGGCGATCAACTCCATGACGATCCACAGGCGTTCACCCTCGTCGACGACGTCGTAGACGCGTACGACGTTGGGGTGGTCGATCCGGGCCGTGGCCCGCGCCTCGCGCAGTGTGCGTTCGCGGCGGGTGCGGGCGTCCTCCGCGTCGAGTCCGTCGATCCGCATTTCCTTGACCGCGACCTGCCGGTCGAGTATTTCGTCGACGGCCCGCCACACCCGCCCCATTCCCCCCTGACCGATGCTCTCGATCAGCCGATAACGCCCCGTCACCAATAACCCGGGAGCACCACCGCTCCCCGTATTTCCCGTCGTTCCCGTATTCCCCGGCAATCCGCTGCACCCCCCTCAACGACCGCCCCAGCCGAAACACAACGGTCACACTTCGTGCCGTACCAGCATAGTGCGGAGAAATCTTGTGGTACCTCTTCAAGTACTGCGGATTCAGGCGCAGTCCAGGGGGTTGCAAGGGGGACGAACATGAGTTCTCGTCAGATGGCGGCCATCGCGGGATCGCTGCTCACGGCATCTTTTTCGGCCGTGCTGCTCCTTCCGTGCTCGGCCGTCGCGGACGATCAGGGACCGGCAAGCGGCAAGGGGGGAAAGGCCGTTGACGAGGCGCCGGCGGGCGTGAAGCTGAGCACCACGCTGCCGTCGCGGATCTCCGTCGACAACAGCTCGCAAAAGACGGCGATCACCGTCACGGTGAAGAACGACGGAAGCAAGGACAGCGGAGACATCAGGCTTTTGGTGGTCGGTTTCGACGGCCTGAAGGTCAACGACGTCAAGGGCTGCTCGGCGATCGCGAAAAAGGACCTGCCGGAAGGTTCGAACAGCGGTTTCAGCTGCCCGGTCGGCTCACTCGCCGCCGGCAAGTCGAAGTCGTACGCGGTCGACGCCAGGTACGACCTGGACAAGGCGGGGAAGATCTGTCTGCCGGTGAAGACCGCCGACGGGAAGAAGACCTTCTGGCAGCAGGGACCGGTGCCGTTCGGGACGACCAACCCGTCACCGAACGCCCCGGCGACCCCACTGCTGCTCGGCACCGACAACAAGCCGGTGGGCCCGGCCGGCGACCAGTTGCCCAAGACCGGGGTGGGCCATGACGTCCTGCCGCTCGGCGCCGTCGGCGGCGCTCTGATCGCGGCCGGCGCGGCCGGGATCTGGTGGACGCGGCGCCGGCCGCAGGGCTGAGCCGGAAATCGCGCAGGGCGGCCGCGTCACCTGACGGAACCCGTGAGGGAACCTGCCAGGTGACGCTGCCGCCCTGTGCCGTGCGACCGATCAACGTGCGACCGATCAACGCACGACCAATCGACGTACGACCGATCAACGTACGACCGATCTACGGCCTCAGCGCTTGACGAGCTTCCAGGCGGTGGGCAGCAGGCCCATCGCCAGGGCGGCCTTCAGGGCGTCGCCGAGCAGGAAGGGGGTGAGGCCGGCGGCGATCGCGGCGGACGCCGAGATGCCGGCGGCGTAGGCCAGGTAGGGCACGCCGACGGCGTAGATGACGGCCTCGCCGAGGATCATCGTGCCGGCCATGCGCCAGGCGTTGCGGTCGGCGCCGCGGCTGGCCAGCTCGCCGACGAGCGCGGAGGCGAGCAGCATGCCGAGGACGTAGCCGAAGGACACCGCGCCGGAGCCTGAGGTGCCGTCCGCGAACCAGGGCACGCCGGCCACGCCCGCGAGCGCGTACAGCGCGAGGGAGAGGAAGCCTCGGCGCGCACCGAGGGTGGTGCCGACCAGCAGGGCGGCGAAGGTCTGGCCGGTCACCGGCACCGGGGAACCGGGCACGGGGACGGACAGTTGGGCCGCGAGGCCGGTGAGCGCGGCGCCGCCCAGCACGAGCGCGGCGTCGCGGACGCGCGACGCGGGCAGGAGGTCGGCGAGGACTGCACCGGGGCGAGCGGTGGCGGTGGCGGTGCTCATGGGGACTCCGCGAGAGGTGTGGGCAGGTGGGAACACCGTGACGCTATACCGGTGTCCTCGAGCCGATCACCGTCAGCGCTCGACAAAGGGTGGAACGCGGGCTTGGTGGAGTCCTGACAAATGGTGCTGGTTACACCGGGTACGGCGTGACACCGGTCACTGAGGCAGGGATGTTTCGGTCACCTTCCGGGCCGCCGCGGCGGCTGTAGGGTTTCACCAAAGGAATCCTAGTGGGCTGGTCGGATTCACCGTTCCTGCCCTACCCTTCCAAGCATGGTTGCCCAGGCCCGGTACTTCACGTCGCGTCGCTATGTCGACCTGCGACGCCAGGGCACGGCCACCTGTCGCCGTCCGATGTGAGGCGGGCGGAGCGGACTCGGCACGCCTCGATCCCGAGACGTGTCAGCCCCGTTCCTTAAGGACGGTTTCCCATGCCCCGTACCGCGGCATCCACCCTTGCCTCCCCCGTCCCCCGTGCCGCCGACAGCGACCGCCGGCGCACCAGTGCCAGCGTCGTGCTTCGGTCCGTGCTGGAGCACGGGCCGGTGGCCCGCAGCACCATCGCCCGGCTGACCGGGCTGTCCCCGGCGTCCGTGACCGACTACTGCGCCCGCTTCACCGAACTCGGACTGATCCGCGAGGCCGCCGCGCCCCGCCGGTCGAACGGGGTCGGCAGGCCCCATGTGCCCGTCGATCTGGACGACTCGCGGTTCGTGGTCGGCGGGGTGCACATCGCCGTGCCGTACACCACGGTCGCCCTGCTGGACCTGCGCGGGCGGGTGCTGGCCCGCCGGGAGCTGAAACACGAACGCGTCGATCCCGGCCGGGTGCTGGCGCGGGCCGCCGACGGGCTGGCGGCGCTGCTCGCCGAAACGCCGGGCGCCAGACCCCTGGGGGTCGGGGTGGCCGCCGGGGGCTGGGTGGACCGGGACTCCGGGACCATCGTGGAGCACCCGCTGCTGGGCTGGCGGGACGTGCCGGTGCGGGATGTGCTCGGCGCGCGCACCGGGCTGCCCGTCCATG
The DNA here is from genome assembly GCF_053611185.1 of Streptomyces sp. NPDC054834. Taxonomy (NCBI): domain Bacteria; kingdom Bacillati; phylum Actinomycetota; class Actinomycetes; order Kitasatosporales; family Streptomycetaceae; genus Streptomyces; species Streptomyces sp. NPDC054834. Next base: position 91,974 of record NZ_JBSGZV010000010.1, read on the forward strand.
TCGACGGGCACGCGCGGGCGTTGGTCAACGGGGAGCGGCTGTTCGGGCGCGCGCGGGGCAGTACGAGCGTGCTGCACCTGTTCGTCGGCAATGTGGTCGACGCGGCCTTCGCCACCCATGACGCGGTGCACTACGGGCCGCGTTCGCAGGCGGGCGCGATCGCCCATCTGCCGGTGCCGGGCGGCACCGAGCCCTGCGCGTGCGGGCGCACCGGCTGCCTCCAGGCCGAGCTGAGCGAGCGGACGTTGTGCCGACGGGCCCGGGAGGCCGGGGTCGTCGACGGGACGAACCCGATGCACGTGGTCGGTGCGGCGGCCGCCGGCGACGCGGTGGCCGTGCGGCTGCTCGTGGAGCGGGCCACGATGATCGGGCGGGCCGCGCGGCTGCTGCTGGACGTGCTCAACCCGGAGACGGTGGTGGTGACCGAGGTGGGTGTCATGCGCCGCGAGGACTGCCTGAACGCGTTGCGCGAGGCGGTCGGGGCGGACCGTGCCGGGGATGTTTTCGCGACGAGTTTCTCCGACAGCGTGCTGGCCGTGGCGGGCGGATCCGTGGTTCTCGATGTGCTCTATCGGGATCCGCTGGGCGCGTCACCTGAAGCTAGTTAATTCAGAAACTCCGAATGTTGACAGGGGGCGCTCATGACCGGGAACATCCTGGTCATGACCTGTCGCACCCTTTGTTGCTGACGTGTTGACGCGCCGTGAAGCGCGTATCTCCCCTGCGTGAATTCCCCTTCCTCGGCCTTCTGCTGCCCGGAATTCCGCATGCTTTCCCATCTGCCTGCGCATAACAACTCAGGGAGCACTCCCATGTCTTCTCCGCCCGTTTCCGGCTTTGACCGCCGTCTGTTTCTCACCTCCCTGCTGGGCGCCTCCGCGGCGGCCGCCGGCCTGAGCGGATGCGCGGGCGGCAGCGCCGCCGCCGACAGCGAGGGCGTCTCCACCAAGCCCCTCGCCGACAAGGTCCCGGCGGGCACCAGCCTGAAGATCGCCTCCTATCTGAACCAGCAGCAGCTCCAGTTCAAGCTGGCGAAGCTGCCCAAGCTGCCGTTCACGGTGTCGAGCTGGGTGAACATCGGGGCCGGTCCGGACGTCATCAACGCCTTCCGTGCGAAGTCCCTCGACCTCTCCAACAACGCGGGCATCCCGCCGATCCAGGCGCACTACCAGGGCTTCGACGCGAAGATCGTGGCGATCGACATCACCCGCAAGCCCAACTACCTCTTCGCCACCAAGCCCGGCAGCGACATCCGCACGGTCGAGGACTTCCGTGGGAAGCAGCTCGCCTTCTCGCAGGGCCAGGCGCAAGGGGTCGTGCTGCTGCGGGCGCTGAAGAAGGCGGGCCTGAAGTACGACGACGTGAAGCTGGTCCCGCTGACCAGCAACCAGTTCTTCACCGCCCTTCAGTCCGGGCAGGTGGACATCGCCCCGCTCGCCATCAACCAGGCCCCCGCCTACCTGAAGCAGTACGGGGCCAAGGGCGCCCACGTCGTCAAGACCGACGTCGTCGACCTGCTCAACCTGCTGTGGGCGCCGCAGTCCGTGCTGAACGACTCCGCGAAGGCCGCCGCGATCGCCGCGTACATCCCGCAGTGGGCCAAGGGCCAGGTGTGGCAGTACGAGCACCCGGACGTCTGGAACCAGGAGTTCTACGTCAAGACGCAGAACCTGACCCTCGCCCAGGCCAAGTCGATCAGCGACCTCGCCAACAAGCCGCTGTTCCCGCCCAGCTGGGACGAGGCGATCAAGTGGGAGCAGGAGACCGCCGACCTGCTCGCCGAGGGCGGCTTCGTGAAGAAGTTCGACGTCTCCTCGCTCTTCGACCACCGCTTCGAGTCCATCGCGGCCAAGGCCGTACCGGCGGAGTACCGGAGGTGAGCGCCGTGACCACCACAGTGAACGCGACCGGCGTCGCCACCGCCGAGGACGAGGCCCACCGGGTACGCCGGCGCCGCCGGCTCGCCCCCGGCAAACCCCTCCCCGCCGCCCGTCTGATCGGCCCCGCCGTCCTCGTCGCCCTCTGGGCGGCCGCCTCCGCCGCCGGAGCCCTCGACCCCGGCGCGATCCCGGCCCCCTGGACGGTCCTGAGGACCACCGGCCACCTGTGGACCGACGGCACCCTCCCCACCGACATCCTGACCTCCCTGGAACGAGCCGCCTACGGCTTCGCGATCGGCCTGACCGCCGGTGTCGCCCTCGCGCTCGTGTCGGGGCTCAGCCGGGTCGGGGAAGCCCTGATCGACGGGACCGTGCAGCTCAACCGGGCGATCCCGACCCTCGGTCTGATCCCGCTGTTCATCCTCTGGCTGGGCATCGGCGAGACCTTCAAGATCGCCATCATCGCGATCGTCGTCTACATACCGATCTACCTCAACACGCATTCCGCGCTCTCCGGCATCGACAGCCGGTTCGTCGAACTCGCCGAGGTGCAGGGCCTGTCGAGGCTCGCGTTCATCCGGCAGGTCGTCATCCCCGGTGCGCTGCCCGGATTCTTCGTGGGACTCCGGCTCGGCGTCACCGGGTCCTGGCTCGGCCTGGTGGTGCTGGAGCAGATCAACGCCACCAGCGGCCTCGGCTACATGATGTTCCAGGCCCAGAACTACGGCCAGACCGACGTCATCCTCGTCGGCCTGCTGATCTACGGCGTCTTCGGCCTGGTCTCCGACAGCGTGGTCCGTATCGTCGAACGGAGGGTGCTGTCGTGGCGACGCACACTGGGCAGCTGACCCGTCCCACCGTCCAGCTGCGGGGCCTGACCCGGTCCTTCTCGGGCCGCACGGTCCTCGACGGCATCGACCTCGACCTGCCCGCCGGGCAGTTCACCGCCCTGCTCGGGCACAGCGGCTCGGGCAAGTCGACGCTGCTGCGGGCGGTCGCGGGCCTGGACCACGGCGTCGAGGGCAGCGGGCAGCTCACCGCGCCCGAGCGGGTGTCCGTGGTCTTCCAGGACTCACGGCTGCTGCCGTGGCGCCGGGTCCTGGACAACGTACTCCTCGGCACCGAGGGCAAGGACGCCGAGGAACGCGGCCGGGCCGCCCTCGAAGAGGTGGGGCTGGGGGGCCGCGAGCGGGCCTGGCCCGGCGAGCTGTCCGGCGGCGAGGCCCAGCGCGCGGCCCTCGCCCGCTCCCTGGTCCGCGATCCCGAACTCCTGCTGGCCGACGAGCCGTTCGGCGCCCTGGACGCACTCACCCGGATCAAGATGCACAACCTGCTGCGCGAGCTGTGGAAGCGCCACGAGCCCTCCGTACTGCTCGTCACCCACGACGTGGACGAGGCGATCGTGCTCGCCGACCGGGTCCTCGTCCTGGAGCAGGGCCGCATCGGCCTCGACCTGACCATCGACCGCCCGCACCCGCGCTCCTACCGGGAACCGGTGCTCGGCGAATACCGCGAGCGGCTGCTGGCCGCGCTGGGCGTGACGGAGGACCACGCATGACGAGACAGCTCCACCTCAACGCGTTCCTGATGAACACCGGCCACCACGAGGCGTCCTGGCGGCTCCCGGAGAGCGACCCGCACGCCCACGTGGAGCTGGACCACTACGTCCAGCTGGCCCGGATCGCTGAGCGCGGCACCTTCGACTCGCTGTTCCTCGCCGACGGCCCCCAGCTGTGGGGCAACCTGGCCCAGCGCCCGGCCGGCGCCCTGGAACCGCTCACCCTGCTCACCGCGCTGGCGACGGCCACCGAGCACATCGGTCTGATCGCCACCGCCTCCACCTCCTACAACTCCCCCTACAACCTGGCCCGCAAGTTCGCCTCGCTGGACATCATCAGCGGCGGCCGGGCCGGCTGGAACATCGTCACCACCGCCGGTGCCGAGGCCGCCCGCAACTTCGGCCTCGACGCCGAGCCCGCGCACGCCGAGCGGTACGCCCGCGCCGCCGAGTTCCTCGACGTGGCTCTCAAGCTCTGGGACAGCTGGGAGGACGACGCGATCGTCGGCGACAAGGCGGCCGGTGTCTGGGGCGACGACGCCAAGATCCACCCGCCCCGGCACAAGGGCACGTACTTCAGCGTCGAGGGCGCCCTCAACGTCCCGCGCTCCCCGCAGGGTTACCCGGTCCTCGTGCAGGCGGGCTCCTCCGAGGACGGCAAGGCCTTCGCCGCCCGCTACGCGGAGGCGGTGTTCACCGCCCAGCAGACCATCGAGGACGCGCGGGCCTTCTACGCCGACCTGAAGTCCCGTACCGCGCAGGCCGGCAGGGACCCCGAGCACGTCAAGGTGCTGCCCGGCATCGTCCCCGTACTCGGGTCGACCGAGGCGGAGGCGCGGGCGAACGAGCGGGTCCTCGAGGACCACATCGTGTACGACCACGGCACGGCCCGCCTGGAGAGCCTGCTGCAACTGGAGCCGGGCACCCTGGAGCTGGACGAGCCGCTGCCCGCCGATCTGCCTCCCGAGTCCGCCATCGAGGGCGCCAAGAGCCGCTACACGCTCGTGGTGGAGCTGGCCCGGCGCGAACGGCTCACCGTCCGGCAGCTCATCGGACGGCTCGGCGGCGGGCGCGGGCACCTCACCTTCGCCGGTACACCCGAGCAGGTCGCGGACCAGATCGAGCGCTGGTTCACCCAGGGCGCCGCCGACGGCTTCAACATCATGCCCGCCGTACTGCCCTCCGGCCTGGAGGCGTTCGTCGAGCACGTCGTCCCGATCCTGCGCACCAGAGGCCTGCTCCGCGGCAAGTACGGCCCCCGCCGGACCCTGCGGGAGCGCTACGGCCTCCCCCGCCCCGCCAACCAGTACCTGACACCCGCGTTCGCCTGAGTCGTCCGGAAGGAATCCTCATGTCCATCGAGATCACCAAGGTCACCGCACGCATCGGCGCCAAGGTCTCCGGCGTCGACATCTCCCAGCCGCTCGCCCAGGAGGAGGCCGCCGCGATCCGCGAGGCCCTCGACGTCCACAAGGCGCTGGTATTCGACGACGTGCACCTCGACGACGCCGGCCAGCAGGCCTTCGCCCGCCACTTCGGCGACCTGACCACCGCCCACCCGACGGTCGGCGCGGTCGAGGGCGCCCCGAACGTGCTGCCCGTGGACAGCGAACGGGGCCGCGCCAACCACTGGCACACCGACGTCACCTTCGTCCTCAACCCACCGCAGGCCAGCACCCTGCGCAGCATCACGATCCCGCCCTACGGCGGCGAGACCCTGATCGCCAGCTCGGCCGCCGCCTACCGCGACCTGCCCGAGCCGCTGCGCCGGCTGGCCGACACCCTGTGGGCGGAGCACACCAACGACTACGACTACGCGGTGCCGGACGAGGAGGTCGACGAGGAGAAGGCCGCCCAGCGCGCCCAGTTCACCTCGATCAAGTACCGCACCGCCCACCCGGTGGTCCGGGTGCACCCGCTGACCGGCGAGCGCGGACTGTTCATCGGCGGGTTCGCCCAGCGGATCGTCGGCCTGTCGACCGGCGAGTCCCGCAAGATCCTCGACCTGCTCCAGGCGTACGTCACCCGGCCGGAGAACGTGCTGCGCTGGCGCTGGTCGCCGAACCAGCTGGTCCTCTTCGACAACCGGATCACCCAGCACTACGCCATCGACAACTACGACGGGCAGCCACGCCGGCTGCACCGGGTGACCGTCGCCGGTGACGTCCCGGTCGGTATCGAGGGCAAGGAGAGCTACTCGATCGAGGGCGACGCCTCGCACTACACGCCCGTACTCACGCCGGTCGCCGCGTAACCGGACGGGCACCGCCCGTACGGCGGGCGTCCGGATAGTGGGCGGCTTCTCCGTGCGAGCGGAGGGGCCGCCCACACTGTGGGCGTTTTTGCCCATCTATCGCACTGGACGAGCCGCGCCATGCCCAGCACCACCGTCAAGGCTCCACCGGAGTCGGACACCTCCCTCTCCCACGGCCTCAAGCAGCGCCATCTGTCGATGATCGCCCTCGGCGGCGTGATCGGCGCGGGCCTGTTCGTCGGCTCCGGCGCGGGCATCGCCGCCGCCGGACCGTCGATCGTGATCGCCTACACCCTCTCCGGCCTCCTGGTGATGCTGGTGATGCGGATGCTCGGCGAGATGTCGGCCGCGTACCCGTCCTCGGGCTCCTTCTCCGCGCACGCCGAGCGGGCGATCGGCCCGTGGGCGGGCTTCGCCGCGGGCTGGTCCTTCTGGGTGCTGCTGTGCACGGCGGTCGGCCTGGAGGGCATCGGCGCCGCGCACATCGTCACCGGCTGGCTGCCGGGCACGCCCGAGTGGGCGTGGGTGGCGCTGTTCATGGTGGTGTTCTGCGGCACGAACCTGGCCGCCGTGAAGAACTTCGGCGAGTTCGAGTTCTGGTTCGCCGCGCTGAAGGTCGGCGCGATCAGCCTCTTCCTGGTCCTGGGCGTGCTGGCCGTCGCCGGCGTGCTGCCCGGCGCGGACTCGCCCGGCGCCTCGCATCTCACCGACTTCCTCCCGAACGGCAGCGAGGGCCTGGTCATCGGCCTGCTCGCCTCCGTCTTCGCGTACGGCGGTCTGGAGACCGTCACCATCGCGGCGGCCGAGTCGGAGAACCCGGTGCGGGGTGTGGCGAGCGCCGTCCGCACGGCCATGTGGCGCATCGCGCTGTTCTACATCGGCTCGATGGCCGTGGTGGTCACCCTCGTCCCCTGGAACTCGAAGGCGGTCGTGGAGAAGGGCCCGTACGTCGCCGCCCTCGACCACCTGGGCATCCCGGGCGCCGGCCAGTTGATGAACGTGGTCGTCCTGGTGGCCTTGCTCTCCGCCATGAACGCCAACATCTACGGATCCTCGCGCATCGCCTACTCGCTGGTGCTGCGCGGCCAGGGCCCGAAGACGCTGGCGAAGATCTCCGGCGGGGTGCCGCGCGCCGCCGTGCTGACCTCCTGCGTCTTCGGCTTCGTCTGCGTGCTGCTCAGCTACTGGCGCCCGGACGACGTCTTCCCCTGGCTGCTCAACATGATCGGCGCGGTGATCCTGATCGTCTGGATCTTCATCGCCGTCTCCCAGCTGCTGCTGCGCCGCCGCGTGGAGCGGGACGCGCCGGAGAAGCTGGTCGTACGGATGTGGGCGTTCCCGGTGCTGACCTGGGTGGCGCTGGCGGGCATGGCGGCGGTGTTCGTCCTGATGGCCCGGGAGCCGGACACACGGGTGCAGCTGTACTCGTCCGGCGGGATGACACTGTTCCTGGCCGCGGTCGGCTACGTCTGGCAGCGCAGGCGCGCCAAGTCCTGATCCCCTCCCCGCTTCCCCTCCCGAAACGCCCCCGCGACACCCTCGCGGGGGCTTCTTGTTGCTAGCGTGTAATTGCAAGCTCATTGCAATAAGCCTCGAGGGTCTTCGACGCCTCGGAGCATGCCTTCTACCTCCAGTACAAGAACCGGAAGGTCGACTTCATCGAGGCCATGTGGCAGGTCGTCAACTGGCAGGGCGGGGCCCGCCGGTACGAGGCCGCCAAGTCCCGGGCGGACGTCCTGCTCCTGGCGTCCTGACGGCGCCCCCCGATCGTCCCGCCTCGTGATCGTCTTCTCACCCTTCACGACGGCGGGCGGAGAGAAGGAGGCCCTCGTGAGCACGTGACTCACGGGGGCTTTCCCCTCCTTGCGGGTCCACCGATCGGTGGACGGCAGGTTCAACCGGGTACCCGTTTCCCGCAACTGCCTTGCACGGCAAGGCTTTGGGGCATGAGAACACCGACTGTGCGCATAGCGAGCTGGAGTGCGCGGCACCCCTGGAAGGCGGTCCTCGGCTGGCTGCTGTTCGTGGCCTTGTGTCTGGGCGTCGGCGGAGCCGTCGGCACGCACGGGGCGACGACCGCGGACTACCGGGTCGGCGAGGCGGGCCGGGCGGAGGCCATGGCGGCCGAGGGGCACCTGGAGCGGCTGTCCACCGAGCAGGTGCTGATCTCGGCGCGCTCGGGCGCCCTGGACGACCGGGCCGACTCCGCCGCGCGGGACCTCGGCGCGCGGATGAAGCGGCTGCCCGAGGTCGCGTCCGTGGCCGCCCCGGTACGCTCCTCGAACGGCCGCCTCCTCATGGTCGAGGTGTCCGTGAAGGGCGAGGAGCGGGACGCGAAGGACAAGGTCGGCGCCCTGGTCGCACAGACCCAGGCCGTGCAGCGGGCCCACCCCGAGCTGCTGCTCCAGGAGACCGGAAGTCCCTCCATCAGCAAGGGGGTCGACGAGCAGCGCGGCGACGATCTCGCCCTCTCCGAGAAGATCACGCTGCCGGTCACCCTGGTCACCCTGCTGGTCGCCTTCGGGTCCGTCACCATGGCCGCCGTACCGCTGCTGCTCGCGCTGTCGTCGATCGCGGCGGCCGTCGGGCTGGCGATGGTCGCCTCGCACGCCTCGCCCGACGCGGGGGTCGGCACGAACGTGATCCTGATGATCGGGCTGGCGGTCGGCGTCGACTACACACTCTTCTACCTCAAACGGGAGCGGGAGGAACGGGCCCGCTCGAGCGGCCGGCTGGGCAGCGAGGCGCTGGTGGAGCTGGCGGCGGCCACCTCCGGACGGGCGGTCGTGGTCTCCGGGCTCGCGGTCGTCACCTCCACCGCCACGCTGTATCTGGCCTCGGACGTCATCTTCTCCTCGCTGGCCACGGGCACGGTCGTGGTCGTCCTGGTCGCGGTGGCCAGTTCGCTCACGGCACTGCCCGCGCTGCTGGTCCTGCTCGGCAGGCGCGCCGAGCGCCGGGCGCTCCGGCGGGCGGGGCGCGGGAAGCCCGCCCGGCGGCTGAGGGGTGAGGGCGGCGGACGGTTCTGGTCGGCCCTGTTGCGGCCCGCCGCCCGGCATCCGCTGGCCGCGCTGTGCGTCCCGGTCCTGGCGCTGCTCGCCCTCGCCGCCCCGCTCGGCGGCCTGAAGATCACCGAGATGAGCCGGGACACACACTCCCGGGAGATCCCCGCGATGCGGGTGTACGACCGCCTCAACGCCGCGTTCCCGGAGCACCGGGTCACCCACCAGGTCGTCGTACGGGCCACCCCGGAGCGGTCCGGTGACGTCACCGCGGCTCTGCGCGCCCTCGCCCACCGAGCCGCCGGCGACCCGCTGTTCACCGGCGCGTCCCGGATCCGCACCTCCGCCGACCACCGCACCAGCACCCTCGAACTACGGGTGCCGTACCTCGGCAACTCCCCCCAGGCGTACGACTCCCTGGACCACCTGCGCCACACCTACCTGCCCGCCACCGTCGGCCGGATCACCGGCGCCGAGTACGGCGTGACCGGCGACGTCGCCCGCTACACCGACTATCCGGACCACCAGAACGGCAAACTGCCCCTCGTTCTCGGCGCGTTGCTGCTCGTCACCTTCGCGATGACCCTGTACGCGTTCCGTTCCGTCGTCCTCGGCCTGATCGGCGTCGCCCTCAACCTGCTGTCCGCGGCGGCGGCGCTCGGTCTGCTCGTCCTCGTCTTCCAGCACACCTGGGCCGAGGGGCTGCTCGGCTTCCACTCCACCGGGTCGATCGGCTCGCGCGTGCCGCTGTTCCTGTTCGTGATCCTCTTCGGACTGTCCATGGACTACCAGGTGTTCGTGGTGAGCCGGATCCGGGAGGCGGTCCTCGCCGGCACCCCGACCCGGCGGGCGGTCCTCGACGGGATCCGCCGGTCGGCGAGCGTGGTGACCAGCGCGGCCGTGGTGATGACGACGGTCTTCGTGAGCTTCGTCTTCCTGCACATCATCGAGATGAAGCAGATCGGCTTCGTCCTGGCGGCGGCCGTCCTGCTGGACGCCTTCGTCGTACGGATCCTGATCCTGCCCGCGGCACTGCTGCTGCTCGGCGAGCGCAGCTGGTGGCCGGCACGGCCGGCCGCGCGTCCGGAACCCGCTCCCGGCAACGCGCTGGTCGACGTACGTTGATCGGTATGACCGCTCTCGCCGTGCCCTCCGCCGACGCCTTCTGGGCCGTGTCGCTGCGCCGGTGGAACGCGGTGTGCTGGGTGCTGTTCGCCGCGATGGCCGTCGGGATCGCCGCGATCGGCGGTCCCGACCGGGACACCTACGCGGCCCTCGCCCTGCTGGCCTGCGTGGCGGTGAGCTTCGCGGTGCTGCACCGCTTCCCGGCCAACGCCGTCGTACGGCCGCACGGCTATCTCGGGGCGCTGGTGGCCGCGCTCGGCGGCCTGGCCTACCTGGGCTCCAGCTACGCGGCCCTGTTCATGGTGACGCTGCCGCACTACTGGATGTTCGGGCGGACCCGGCGGGCCTCGATGGCGTTCCTGGGGCTGGCCACCGTCGGCACGCTCGCGGGCAGCTGGGTGCGGCAGGGCTGGTCGGCGGAGTTCTTCGGCGAGACGGCGGTGTCCACGCTGATCGTGGTCGCGGTGGGCGTGCTGATCGGGCTGTGGGCGCGAGCGGTGGTCGAGCAGAGCGCTGAACGCGCCCGGCTGATCGTCGAGTTGGAGCGCACCCAGGCCGAGCTGTCCGAGGCGCACCAGCGGCAGGGCGCGGCGGACGAGCGGGAGCGGATGGCACGGGAGATCCACGACACCCTCGCGCAGGGCTTCGCGTCCATCGTGGTCCTCGCCGAGGCCGCCCGATCCGGGCTCGCCACCGACCCCGAGCGCACCGCCCGGCAGCTGCGCTCCATCGAGTCGACAGCCCGCGAGAACCTCGCGGAGGCACGCGAGCTGGTCGGCTCGGCGCAGCACGGCGGGCGGGCCGCGGCCGGGTCCGTGGCACAGACGCTGCGCCGGATCCTGGACCGGTTCGCGGAGGACACCGGGCTCACCGTGGAAGCCGAACTCGCCGACCTCGACTGCGACCAGCAGAACCGGATCGCGCTGCTGCGCTGCACCCAGGAGTCCCTGGCCAACGTGCGCAAGCACGCCCGCGCCTCCACGGTCGGCGTGGTGCTGGCCCGGCGGCCGTACGGGGTGGAGCTGGAGGTCACCGACGACGGCACCGGGTTCGTGGTGGAGGCCTCGACGGGCTTCGGTCTGGACGGGATGCGCAAGCGGCTGGCGGAGCTGGGCGGACGGCTGACGGTCACCAGCTCGGTCGGGGACGGCACGCGGATCCTGGCGATGATTCCATTGGGGCCGGTCGACGGCGGGGGGACGGCATGACGAGCGGGGTGCTGCGCGTGGTCGTGGTGGACGACCACACGGTGATGCGGGCAGGGGTGATCGCGCTCCTCGACGGCGAGGCGGGCATCGAGATCGTCGGTGAGGCGGGTGACGGCCGCGCGGCCCTCGACCTGGTCGCCCGGCACGATCCCGATGTGGCGCTGGTGGACCTGCGCATGCCGGTCCTGGACGGGGTGACGACGACCACCGAGATCGTCGCCCGGTATCCGCGCACCCGGGTGCTGATCCTGACCACGTACGACACCGATGCCGACGTGGAGCGGGGCGTGGAGGCCGGGGCCATCGGCTATCTGCTGAAGGACACCACCCGTGAGCAGCTGGCCGACGCGATCCGGGCGGCGGCGCGCGGGGAGACGGTCCTGGCGCCCCGGGTGGCGGAGAAGCTGGTCGCGCGGATGCGGCGCCCGGTGCAGGAGCCGCTGACCGCCCGGGAGACCGATGTCCTGGGCGCGGTCGCCGACGGGCTGACCAACGCCGAGATCGGCCGCCGGCTGGTCATCTCGGAGGCCACCGTGAAGACGCATCTGCTGCGCCTGTTCGCGAAGCTGGATGTGAACGACCGCACGCGGGCGGTGGTGGTGGCGATGGAGCGGGGGCTGCTGCGGCGGCCCTGAGCCGGGCCCTACGGCTCGCAGGGCAGGTTGAGCGACAGCAGGGAAGTGGTGTCGCCGTCGATGCGGACCTCGCTCACGGCCGTGTTCTCCAGGCGCGGGAACACCCGGCGGTACTCGGGCAGGGGAATGGACAGCAGTCGGCACAGCACCAGCCGGAGCAGGGTGTTGTGGGCGACGACGAGGACGCGCCCGCCGGGGTGCGCGGCGGCGATGCGGCGCAGGGCGGCCGTGCCGCGGGTGGCGGCCGCGAGGGGGTCCTCGGCATCCGGGAAGGGGTGGGCTACCGGGTCGGCGCGGAAGGCGTCGGCCGCGTCGGGGTTCTCGGCGGCGAACTCGGCCAGCGTACGGCCCTCCAGCACCCCGAAGTCGCTTTCCCGCAGGCCGGGTTCGCGCTGCGGGGTGAGATCGAGGGCGTGGCAGGCGGGGTCGGCGGTGCTGATCGCGCGGGAGAGGGGGGAGGTGACGATCGCGTCGACCGGGTGGGCGGCGGCCCACCGGCCGAGCGCCTCGGCCTGGGCCCGGCCGGTGTCGGTGAGGGCGATGTCGCTCACCCCGGCGTAGCGGTTCTCGGCGTGCCAGACGGTCTGCCCGTGCCGGGCCAGGAGGAGGGCGGTGCTCATGCGTCCGCAGTATTCCCCTCGAGGCGGGCGCGTGCGTGGGCGGCGACCGGGCCGGGCAGCCAGCCGCGTGCCTGGAGGCCGTCGAGGAGGCGGGCGTACGGCTCGGTGAAGCGGGCGGTGCGGTCGGGGCGGGGGTCGACGACCGTGCGGACGTGGACCATGCGGTCGGCGGCGTCGGCGAGGGTGGGGGCGGCGCCGGTGCCGTAGGCCGCCAACGCGGCCATGCCTAGGGCCGGTTCGGTCTGTTCCGGTATGCGGGCCGGGCGGCCCAGGATGTCGGCGCGGAGCTGGTTCCAGTAGGCGCTGCGGGCGGCTCCGCCGGTGAAGGTGAGGGGGCCGCCGAGGGGGGCGCCGAGGTGGTGGAGGTAGTCCAGGCAGAGGCGTTCCACGAAGCCCACGCCCTGAAGCAGGGCGGCCCACAGGTCGGCGTCCGACACCGGGTCGCCGAGCAGCAGGGCGGTGGCGTCCGGGCGGCGGAACGGGAACCGCTCGCCCGGTGAGACCAGCGGGTAGGCGACCGCGTTCGACGGCTCGAAGGCGGCGGCACGGGCGTCCAGGGCGGCCGGGTCGGCCCCCGGGAAACGCGCGGCCAGGACCCCCGCGCCGGCGCTGGAGGCACCGCCGGGCAGCCAGCCGCCGTCCGGCGCCCGGTGGTTGTAGACCACGCCGGCGGGATCGCGGACCGGGTCGGCGGCGGCGCCCTTGAGCACCAGGGTCGTCCCGAGCACCGAGTTCCAGGCGCCCGGGCGCAACGCCCCGGCGGCGATCTGTGCCGCGCACCCGTCGGTCATGCCCGCGATGACGGGCGTACCGGCGGGAACGCCGGTGGCCTCGGCGGCTGCCGGGCAGACCTCGCCGAGCCGGGTGCCGGGTCGTACGACGTCGGGGAGGGCGTCCGCCGGGACGCCGGGGATCTCCGGCCAGGCGTCGCGCCGGAGGTCGTACGCCGTCTTGAGGGCGTGGCTGGAGTCGGTGGGGACCGGGTGGCCGACGAGGTGTGCGGTGACGACGTCGGGCTGGTGGGCCACCTTCCCGGAGCTCCCGTTCGCGAGCAGCCACAGGACCTTGGGCAGCGCCCAGGTGTCCTGGACCGCGAGCCCGGCCTCCCGCAGGCGCGCCGCCTCGGCCCTGGCCCGCCCGTCGTCGTACATCAGCGCGGGCCCGAGCGGCTGCTCGTCCGGGTCCGTCAGCAGCACGGTCCCGGAGGTACCGCACACCGCCAGCCCGCCGACCCGGCACGCGGCCGGCAGCGCCTGCCGGGCGGCAGCGCACACCGCCTCCCACCACTCCCCCGGCTCCTGCTCGTGTCGCGTCCCCTCGCGCCGCCCGTGCCGCAGCGGGGCCGAGCCGCTGCCCACGACCGCGCCGTCCGCCGTCACGAGCAGCGCGCGCACGCCCTGCGTCCCCAGGTCGATCCCCAGCCATGCCTCGGCCCCGGGTCCCATCCGGACCTCCCACACATCGCGACCCGTTCTGTGAACTTCCCACTCTGCACCGAGATTTCACCCCGCACGAGGGATTGACGGCCTTCTTTCTCCGTTACACCCTCTGTTATCGAGTCGACTCGACGTGTTAACCCGACCGGCCCCGACCCCCACGGAGGTCACGGATGGACAGGCACGCGCACGACCGCCGACGCTTCCTCGCCCTCACCGGAGGCCTCACCGCCGCCACCGTCGCGGCCCCGCTGCTCACGGCCTGCGGCGCGGGCTTCGGCGGGAACGACGACAAGGGCGGCGGCTCGGCCGCGGACGACGTCACCGGCTCCTTCGACTGGAGGCGGGAGAAGGGCACCACCGTCAAGGCGCTGCTGAACAAGCACCCGTACACGGACGCCCTGATCGCCGACCTGAAGTCCTTCACCGCGAAGACCGGCATCAAGGTGGAGTACGACGTCTTCCCCGAGGACAACTACTTCGACAAGCTCACCGTGGACCTCTCCAGCGGGCGTGCCTCGTACGACGTCTTCATGCTGGGCGCCTACATGGTGTGGCAGTACGGGCCACCGGGCTGGCTGGAGGACCTCGGGCCCTGGATGCGCAACTCCTCGGCCACCGGCGCCGAGTGGGACCAGGCGGACTTCTTCCCCAACCTCCTCCAGGCCGACCAGTGGTCCCTGAAGGCCGGCGCGCCGCTCGGGCAGGGCGGGCAGTACGCGCTGCCGTGGGGCTGGGAGACGAACGTCGTCGCCTACAACACCGAGGTGTTCGGCAAGCTGGGCCTGAAGCCCGCCGAGACCTTCGACGAGCTGCGCGAACTCGCCGGGGTGATCAAGAAGAAGGCGCCGGGCGCCGGCTTCGACGGCATGTACGGGATCGCGGTACGCGGCTCGCGCAGCTGGGCCACCATCCACCCCGGCTTCATGACGATGTACGCCCGCAACGGGCTGCACGACTTCACCGTCAGGGGCGGGAAGCTCACGCCCGCCATGAACAGCCCGGAGGCCGTCGCCTTCACCCGGGACTGGGCGGGCATGGTCAAGCAGGGCGGGCCGCCCTCGTGGACGTCGTACACCTGGTACCAGTGCTCCAGCGATCTCGGCGCGAAGAAGGCGGGCATGCTCTTCGACGCGGACACGGCCGCCTACTTCCAGGCCGTGAAGGGCGCCTCGCCCGCCTCCGGGAAGATCGCCTTCCACCCGGGGCCGAAGGGCCCGGACGGTTCCCTCGCCACCAACATGTGGATCTGGTCGCTCGGCATGAACGCCAAGAGCAGGAAGAAGAGCGCCGGCTGGCTGTTCCTCCAGTGGGCCACGGGCAAGGAGCATCTGCGCAGGGCCGCGATCACCAACAACCACATCGACCCGGTGCGCAAGTCGGTCAGCCAGGACGCCGCCTACAAGGACAAGATGAGGCACCTCCCCGGCTTCATCGAGACCTTCGAGACGGTCGTGGACCAGACGAAGATCCAGTTCACTCCGCAGGCCCAGTTCTTCGACGCCACGACCAGCTGGGCGGCGGCCCTCCAGGAGATCTACGGCGGCAAGGACGCGGGATCCGTGCTCGACGGACTGGCGGGCGACCTCAAGTCCAAGGTGGGGTGAGGAACGGATGGGCTGGCGGCTCACTCTCCGGCCGTACTTCCTGATCGTCCCGGCGCTACTGCTGACCTGCGGGATCCTCTACCCGTTCGGACTTGGGCTCTACTACACGCTGTTCGACTTCTCGGCGAGCAAGCCGCAGCCGGACATGGTCCGCCTGCACAACTACGAGACGGTCTTCACGCAGGACGCCTTCTGGAACTCGGCCTGGGTGACCGTGCTGTACGCGGTCGGCGCCGCCGCCGTGGAGACCGTGCTCGGGGTGACGGTCGCCCTGCTGCTGCATCGGTCCTCGCTCGTCGGCCGGATCCTGGAGAAGATCCTGATCCTGCCCCTGATGATCGCCCCGGTGATCGCGGCGATCATGTGGAAGCTGATGCTCCAGCCGTCCGTGGGGGTGGTCAACCACCTGCTGAAACCTTTCGGGTTGGGGGGAGTTCAGTGGACGGACACCCCGACGGGCGCGCTGCTGTCGTCCATAGCCGTGGACGTGTGGGTCTACACCCCGTTCGTGGCGATCCTCGCCCTGGCCGGGCTGCGGTCCCTGCCCGTCTCCCCGTTCGAGGCGGCGGCCGTCGACGGCGCCCGCTGGTGGTACACCTTCCGGCGGCTGACCCTGCCGATGCTGTGGCCGTACGTGCTGGTCGCGGTGATCTTCCGGTTCATGGACTCGCTGAAGGTGTTCGACATCATCTACGCCCTGACGGAGGGCGGGCCGGGCGACTCGACGGTGGTCCTCCAGATCCGGGCGTATCTGGAGGCGATCCGCTTCCAGCGGTACTCCTTCGGGATCAGCTACACGATCGTGCTGTGGGCCGTGGTGTATCTGGCCGCGATGGTGCTGGTGCGGCATCTGGGGCGGATCCAGCGGCGGGCGGCGGAGGTGAAATGACGTACCGAAAGCGCCTGTCGGGGTGGCTGGCCGACGCCGCCCTCGTCCTCTACTTCGTCTTCGCGCTGTTCCCCGTCGCCTGGATGGTGATCCTGTCTCTGAAGCCCGCGGACCAGCTCTTCAGCACCTACTTCTCCTTCTCGCCGACGCTGGACGGCTACCGGACCGTCCTCGGCGACAGCGAGGGCATCCCCTTCGTCCGGTTCTTCGTCAACAGCCTGGTGGTGTCGGTGGGCGCGGTCGCGCTGTCGCTCGTCGTCGGCCTTCCGGCGGCGTACGCCTCGGCGCGCTGGCGGTTCAAGGGCTCGGAGAACCTGATGTTCACGCTGCTGTCGTTCCGGTTCGCACCCGAACTGA
The DNA here is from genome assembly GCF_053611185.1 of Streptomyces sp. NPDC054834. Classification (NCBI taxonomy): domain Bacteria; kingdom Bacillati; phylum Actinomycetota; class Actinomycetes; order Kitasatosporales; family Streptomycetaceae; genus Streptomyces; species Streptomyces sp. NPDC054834. The sequence continues at coordinate 108,545 of NZ_JBSGZV010000010.1, forward strand.
CCGTGATCATCCCGCTGTTCGTGCTGTACCAGAAGCTCGGGCTGTTCGACACGTACGTCGGCATGGTGTGGGTGCTGCAACTGGTCACCCTGCCGCTGATCGTGTGGATCATGCGGTCGTACTTCGCCGATCTGACCCCCGAGCTGGAGCAGGCGGCCCTGCTCGACGGCTACACGCGCAAGCAGGCGTTCTTCCGCGTCGCCCTTCCCCTGGTCAAGCCGGGGATCGCGGCCGTGTCGCTGCTCGCGTTCATCTTCGCCTGGAACAACTTCGTCTTCCCGCTCATCCTCACCTCCAACGAGGCCCAGACGGTGACCGTGGGAGCACTGTCCTTCCTCGGCGGCGACCGGCCCAAGTACAACCTCACGGCCGCCGCCGCGCTGGTGTCCGTCGTACCGCCGCTGCTGCTGGCCCTGACCATCCAGCGGTACCTGGTGCGGGGGCTGTCCTTCGGGGCGGTGAAGTCATGATCGGGCTGCACGGCATCCGCAAGGCCTACGGGCGTACCACCGCCCTCGACGGCCTGGAACTGGATGTCGAGGAAGGGGAGTTCTTCTGTCTCCTCGGTCCCTCCGGGGCGGGGAAGACCACGACCCTGAAGACCGTTGCCGGTCTGGAGCAGCCCGACTCGGGCACCGTCGAGATCGACGGCCGTGACATGCGCGGGGTCGAGCCCTACGACCGGGGCGTGGCCATGTGCTTCGAGAGCTACGCCCTTTACCCGCACCGGTCCGTGTACGACAACCTCGTCTCGCCCCTGCGCTCTCCGAGGCACCGGTTGCCGACCGCCGAGGCACGGGACCGGGTCGGCGCCATCGCGGAACTCCTCGGCATCAGCGCGCTGCTGAACCGGTCGGTGGGGCAGCTGTCCAACGGGCAGCGGCAGCGCGTGGCCCTCGGCCGGGTGCTGGTCCGCCCCGCCCGCGCCTTCCTCCTCGACGAGCCCCTCTCCCACCTGGACGCCAAGCTGCGCCAGCAGATGCGGGCCGAACTGAAGGCGATCGGGGCAGTGCGGCGCACGACCACCCTGTACGTCACCCACGACTCGGTGGAGGCGCTGGCCCTCGGCGACCGGATCGGGGTCATCCGGGACGGGCGGATCGTGCAGACGGGGACCCGGGAGGACATCTGGTACCGGCCCTGCGACACGGAGGTCGCGCGGGCGTTCGGGCGGCCCCGGATCAATCTGCTGCCGGGGGTGGTGACGGAGAGCGGGGTGCGGTCGGACGGCGGGGTCGAACTGCCGGTCCGGGCGAAGGCGTCCCCGGGGACCGAGGTCCTGGTCGGCGTACGTCCCCGCGACCTCACGCTGAACGGCGATGGCCACGAGCTCACCGGCACCGTGTACGTCACCGAGGTGCTGGGCCGGTCCGTCGAGGTCACCGTCCGGCTCGGCGAAGGGAAGCAGCACGTGTCGCTGGTCGCCCCGCGCGGCGACGCGGCGCGGCTGCGTCCCGACGATCCGGTGCGGCTGACGGTACGGCCTGAGAACCTGCTGCTGTTCGAGGCCGACCGGCCGGAGCGCCCAGGACGACGGATCGGGAAGAGCGCGTGATGAGCAGCAGTGGTGCACAGCAGGGTCCCGCGGCCCGCCAGGCCGCCATGGCCGAGCGGGTGCTGGCCGACGGCTCGGCGACCGCGGCGGAGCTGGCCGAGCGGTTCGGGGTGAGCCTGATGACCATCCACCGGGATCTCGACGAGCTCGAACGGCAGGGGATCGTGCGGAAGTTCAGGGGCGGGGTGACCGCGCAGCCGTCAGGTGTCTTCGAGTCGAACGTCCAGTACCGGCTGAAGACCATGCGGCCTCAGAAGGCCGCCGTCGCCGAGCAGGCGCTGAAGCACATAGAGCCCGGCATGGCGATCCTGCTCGACGACTCCACCTCCACCCTCGAAATAGCCCGCCGCCTCCGGCTCGGCGAGATCACCCCGCTCACGGTCGTCACCAACTTCCTGGAGGCGATCAACCTGCTGTCGGACCAGCGGGGCATCCACCTGATGGCGCTGGGCGGCGACTACGACCCGCTGCACTCGTCGTTCCTGGGGGTGTCCTGTGTGGAGGCGGTCGGACAGCTGCGGGTGGACGTCTGCTTCGCGTCCACGTCGGCCGTGCACGGGGGTTACGCCTACCACCAGGAACAGCACATCGTGTCCGTGAAGCGGGCGATGCTCGACGCGGCCGCGCGGAACGTCCTGCTGATCGACCACACCAAGCTCGGCCGGGTCGCCCTGCACCGGGTCGTCCCGCTCTCCCGCTTCGACCTGCTTCTCGTCGACGACGGGGCGTCGCAGGAGGCGCTGCGGGACCTGGACGAGCACAAGGTCCGTTACGAGGTTTGCGTGACGAAGGGCAGCCATGACGGGACTGGAGCTACGTGAACTGCGCAAGACCTACCGGGCGCGGGGGCGGCCGGCGGTGGACGCCGTACGCGGCATCGACCTGGGTCTCGGTTCCGGGGAACTGCTCGGGCTGCTCGGCCCGTCCGGGTGCGGCAAGTCGACGACCCTGCGGATGATCGCCGGTCTGGAGACGGTGACCGACGGGGACATCCTGGTCGGGGGCGCGTCCGTGGTGCGCCGGCCCGCGCAGGAGCGGAACATCGGGGTGGCGTTCGAGAACTACGCGCTGTATCCGCCGCTGACGGTGGCGGAGAACCTGGCGTTCGGGCTGCGGGCCCGCCGGCGGGCGGCCCGGGGGGACGTCGCCCGCAAGGTCGCCGAGATCGCCGAGCGGGTCGGCCTCACCGGTATTCTCGACGCCCGCCCGGCCGGGCTGTCCAGCGGGCAGAAGCAGCGGGTGTCGCTGGCCCGCGCCCTGATCCGCGAGCCGGACGTGCTCCTCCTCGACGAGCCGCTCTCCCATCTGGACGCCGCCCAGCGCGACACCACGCGCCGCGAGCTCAAGCGCATACAGCGGGAGCTGGGGCACACCACCATCCTGGTCACCCACGACCAGGAGGAGGCCCTCTCCCTCGCCGACCGGATCGCGGTGATGAAGGACGGCGTGATCCAGCAGCTCGGCACGCCGTTCGAGATCTACGACAGTCCCGCCACCACCTTCGTCGCGGACTTCGTCGGCGAGCCCGCGATCAACCTGCTGCCCGGCATCGCCACGGCGGACGGCCACGCCCGCCTCTCGGCCACCATGCGGATCGCGCTGCCGGTACCGGTGGCCGAGGGCCGCGCGGTGGTGGTCGGGATCCGCCCGGAGGACCTCGAGCTGACGGGTGCGGACGGCATCCCCGCCCGCGTGGTGGCCCACGAGCCGCTCCTGGAGTCGGGGATCGCCACCCTCGCCCTCGACGGGGTGGAACGCCCCCTCGTCGTCCTCACCGGCCCCGAGGTGCGCCTCGCGCACGACGACCAGGTCCGGGTGGCGCCCGGGCTCACCCATGTCTTCGACGCCGAGACAGGAGACTCTCTGCGATGACCTCCGCCCGCAGTGTGCGTGTGGTGGCCGCCGGCGACCACTTCGTCCTGCCGTCGCTCATCACGGAGGCGCTCGCCGACGAAGCCTCCTGCGATGTCGAGGAGTTGACTCTCGGGTGGCCACTGGAACCCTTCGGCCAGGTCGCCGAGGTGAGTGAGGCGAGCGACGCCGAGGACGAGCTGATCGAAGCGCTCGCCGACGCGGAGGTGCTGGTGACCCAGATGGGCCCCGTCACCGCGCGCGTCCTCGGCGCCTGCCCCCGGCTGCGGCTGGTCGTGGTCTGCCGGGGCGGCCCGGTCAACGTCAACCTGGACGCGGCCAGGGCGCACGGCGTCCGGGTGTGCTTCGCGCCCGGCCGCAACGCCGCCGCCACCGCCGAGTTCACCGTCGGCCTGCTGCTCGCCGCCCTGCGCCGCATCCCGCAGGCCCACGACCTGCTCGCCCGGCAGGGCAGTTGGGCCGGGGCGGCCTACTACACCTATGAGCACAGCGGCCTGGAGCTGGAGGACCTGCCCGTCGGCCTGGTCGGGTACGGGGCGGTGGGCAGCCGGGTCGCGCGGGTGCTGTGCGCCTTCGGGGCGCGGGTGATGGTGTACGACCCGTATGTCCGCGGGGAGGTCCACGGCCTGCGGCTGGCCTCCCTGGACGAGCTGCTGCGCCGCTCCCGGGTGATCACCCTGCACGCCCGGCTCACCGACGAGACGCGCGGGCTGATCGGCGCCCGCGAGCTGGCGCTGCTGCCGCCCGGCGCGGTGGTGGTGAACGTGGCGCGCGGCCCGCTCCTCGACGAGGACGCGCTGTGCGACGCGCTGGAGAGCGGGCGGCTGTCGGCGGCGGCCCTCGACACGTACGCGGTCGAGCCGCTGCCGCCGGACGCGCGGCTGACGGGGCTGGCGGAGCGCGTCGTGCTGACCCCGCACCTGGGCGGGGCCAGCCGGGCGGTGGCGGAGAAGGCCGCGCGGATCGCGGCGGCGGAGGTGGGGCGCTGGGTGCGCGGGGAGCCGCTGGCTCACTGTCTGACGTGACGGTCGTACCGGAAATGGTCGTAGCGGGAATGGTCGTACCGGGAGGGGACATGTACGTCGGGATCGATGTGGGCACGTCCATGGTGAAGGCCGCCGCGTTCGACGCGACGGGGCGGCAACTCGCCGTCGAGGCCCGCCCGGTGGGCCTCGATCTGCGTGAGGGGCGCGCGGAGCAGGACATGGCGGAGGTGTACGGGGCGGTCGTCGCCGTGCTCGGCGCGCTGACCGCGCGGGTGTCTCAGGGGGTGGAGCTGGCCGGGCTGACCGGGCAGGGCGACGGGGTGTGGCTGGTCGACGCCGAGGGGCGGCCGGTGCGGCCGGCGGCTTCCTGGATGGACGGCCGGGCGCACGAGCTGCTCGACCAGTGGCTGGCGGACGGGACGTTCGAGACGGTGTTCCGGCGCACGGGCAGCGCCATGTTCCCGGGGTGCCCGGGGCCGCTGCTGGCCTGGTTCGACCGGTACGAGCCCAAGTCGCTGGACGCGGCGACGGCTGCGGTCTACTGCAAGGACATGGTCTTCCAGCGCCTGACGGGCGCGGCCCGGGCGGTGACGGACGCGTCGGACGCGTCGATGCCGTTCCTCGACCCGCGCACCCGGTCCTACGACAACCGGGTCGTGGAGCTGCTGGGGCTGACCCACCGCAGGCGCCTGCTCGCCCCGGTCAGCGACCCGGTGGCGACCGGCGAGGCGCGCGGCGAGGGGCTGCCGCCCGGCACGCCACTCGCCAACGGCCCGTACGACCTGCCCGCCTGCGCGCTCGGCGCCGGAGTCACCCGGCCCGGCGACGGCCTGCTGATCGTCGGCACCTGCCTGGCCGCCCTGGTCGCCACCGACGACCTGGACCTGACCGGTGAACCGGCCGGCCTGTACATCTCCACCGACCGGCCGGGCCACCGGCTGCGCGCGATGCCCGCGATGGTCGGCACGGCGGCCCTGGACTGGGTGCTGTCCACGACGGGCGTGCGCCACGACGAGGTGGACGCCCTGCTCGCCGAGACCCCGCCCGGGGCCCACGGAGTCCGCGTCCTGCCCTATTTCGCGCCCTCCGGTGAACGCGCCCCCTTCGTCGAGCCCCGGCTGCGGGCCGAACTCACCGGGATCTGCCTGGAGTCCACCCCGGCCGACCTGATCCGCGCGACCTGCGAGGGCATCGGCTACGCGGCCCGGCACTGCCTGGCGGCGGCGGGTCTGACGGGGACCCTGGCGGTGTGCGGCGGCGGCACCCGCAGCCCCGCCTGGATGCGGCTGCTGGCCGATGTGCTGGGCCGGCCGTTGCGCGTGGTCGAGGGCGAGGTGGGCGCGCGGGGCGCGGTACTGGCGGCCGCCGAACGGTACGGGGTGGCCCTGGACGCGGACACCTGGACCCGGCCGACGCTCGTGGTGGAGCCGGACGCGGACCGGGCGGCGTACTACGCCAAGGGCTACGAGCAGCACCTGGAAAGGCTGGCGGAGGCCAGGGCCCGGGCGCGGCGGTGACCGCGACCCGGCCCGGCGCCCCTTACGGAAGGCGGTACATGGAGTTCAAGCGATGCCCGAGCTGCGGCGGCCCGTTGCAGGCGTTCCGCCCGCTCACCGACGAGGAGAAGGAGTATGTGCGCAAGGAGAAACCGGACCACGCGCCCGACGCCTACGTGCGCTGCACCCGGGAGGGATGCCGCCGGTACCAGCGCAGCTGGAACTGGACCGACGGTGGTTGGTTCCCCCCTCCCGAGGATGCGTGAGGGTCGGGCGCCGATCGGCGGCCGGGGATCAGAGGTTGCTGAAGTCCGGGCCCTTGGTCCGGGTCCGCTTGATCTCGTAGAAGCCGGGGACGGAGGCGACCGCGAGAGTGCCGTCCCAGAGGCGGGCGGCTTCCTCGCCCTTGGGGGCGGGGGTGACGACGGGGCCGAAGAAGGCGATCTGCTCGCCGTCGGGGCCGGGCACCGCGATGACCGGGGTGCCGACGTCCTGGCCGACCTTCTCGATGCCCTCCTTGTGGGAGGCGCGCAGCTCGGCGTCGAACTCGAAGTCCTCCTGGTCGGCGTAGTCGATCAGGCCGGCGGGCAGGCCGGCGTCCTCGAGGGCGCCCGCGATGGCCTCGGGGGTCGGGCCCTCGCCGTTGTTGTGGAAGCGGGTGCCGAGCGCGGTGTAGAGGGGGCCGAGGACGTCGGCGCCGTGCTTCTGCCAGGCCGCGGTCACCACCCGGACCGGCTTCCACGCCTTGGTGGCGAGCATGTCCCGGTACTCCTCGGGCAGCTCGTCCAGCCTGTTCTCGTTCAGCACCGCGAGGCTCATGATGTGCCAGCGGACCTCTATGTCCCGGACCTTCTCCACTTCCAGCACCCACCGGGAGGTCATCCAGGCCCAGGGGCACAGCGGGTCGAACCAGAAGTCGACGGGGGTCTTGCCGGAGGCGGTCGTGGTCTCGGACATGGCTCTCCTCGGAAAACGGGTCGTTTCCTGGGGCAACACCAGGATCGCCGGGCCCATTCCCGCTGTCCGACGTCAGGGGCGCATGGCAGGATCGGTCCTGTTGTCCTGTTCAGACGTACCCCCGAAGATGAGGGAGCTGCCGCCCGTGCCCGGTGAGAATCTGTCCCGCGACGAGGCCCGGGAACGGGCCGCCCTGCTGTCCGTCGACGGGTACGAGGTGTCCCTGGACCTGCGGTCCGCGGTCGGTGACGGCAACGGCGAGCCGCGCACCTTCCGCTCGGTCACCACCATCCGGTTCCGGTGCAACGAGCCGGGCGCCTCGAGCTTCGCCGACCTGATCGCTCCGAGTGTGACCGCCATCACGCTCAACGGGAAGGATCTGGACCCGGGCGAGGTCTTCGACGGCTCACGGATCGCCCTGGAGGACCTGGCCGCCGAGAACGAGCTGACCGTCGACGCCCGGTGCGCGTACTCCCGCACCGGCGAGGGCATGCACCGCTTCGTCGACCCCGAGGACGGCGAGGTCTACCTCTACACCCAGTACGAGCCGGCCGACTCCCGCCGTGTCTTCGCGAACTTCGAGCAGCCCGACCTCAAGGCCCCCTTCCGCTTCGAGGTGCGGGCGCCGCAGGGCTGGACGGTGTGGAGCAACGGCACCGGCGAACTCACCGACGGTGTCTGGCGGTTCGCGGAGACGAAGCCGATCTCGACCTACATCACATGTGTCGTCGCGGGCCCGTACCACTACGTGACGGACTCCTACTCGCGCACCTTCGAGGACGGCTCCCGGCTGGAGATCCCGCTCGGCGCCATGTGCCGCAAGGGCCTCGCCCCGTATTTCGAGGCCGACGACGTCTTCCTGATCACCAAGCAGGGGCTGGACTTCTTCCACGACCACTTCGACTACCCGTACCCCTTCGGGAAGTACGACCAGGCGTTCGTGCCCGAGTACAACCTCGGCGCGATGGAGAACCCGGGGCTGGTGACCTTCCGCGAGGAGTACATCTTCCGCGGGAAGGTGACGCAGGCGTCGTACGAGAGCCGGGCCAACGTCATCCTGCACGAGATGGCCCACATGTGGTTCGGCGACCTGGTCACCATGGAGTGGTGGGACGACCTGTGGCTCAAGGAGTCCTTCGCGGACTTCATGGGCACGTTCGCGAACGTGGGCGCGACCCGCTTCACGAACGCCTGGATCACCTTCGCCAACCGCCGCAAGGCCTGGGCCTACCGCGCCGACCAGCTGCCCTCCACCCACCCCGTCACCGCCGACATCCGCGACCTCCAGGACGCCAAGCTCAACTTCGACGGCATCACCTACGCCAAGGGCGCCTCCGTACTGAAGCAGCTGGTGGCGTACGTCGGCCAGGACGCCTTCCTGGAGGGCGCCCGCCGCTACTTCAAGCGCAACGCCTACGGCAACACGCGCCTCGGCGACCTGTTGTCGGTCCTGGAGGAGACCAGCAGCCGGGACCTGACCGGCTGGGCGCGCTCCTGGCTCCAGACGGCCGGGGTCAACTCGCTCACCCCGCAGGTGCTGCTGGACGGGGAGGGCCGGATCGCCGAGCTGGCCGTGCTCCAGGAAGCCCCCGAGTCGCACCCGGAGCTGCGCCCGCACCGGGTGGCGGTGGGCCTGTACCGGCGTACGCCCGAGGGAACGCTGGAGCGGTACGCGCGCGTGGAGGCGGACGTCGAGGGGCCGCGGACGGTGGTGGCGGAGCTGGCCGGTGCCGACGCACCGGAGCTCGTCCTGGTCAACGACGACGACCTCACGTACTGCAAGATCCGCTTCGACGAGACCTCGCTGGCCACCCTGCGGGAGCACCTCGGCGCGATCACCGACCCGCTGGCCCGCGCTCTGTGCTGGTCGGCCCTGTGGAACCTGACCCGGGACGCGCTGCTCCCGGCCCGGGACTTCGTCGACCTGGTGCTGCGCTTCGCGGGCCGGGAGTCCGAGATCGGCGTGGTGCAGATGCTGCACGCCTGGGCCGAGTCGGCGCTGGTGCACTACGCGGCCCCGGACTGGCGGGAGACCGGCGAGCGGCTGCTCTCCGAGGGTGCCCTGCGGGAGCTGCGGGAGGCCGAGGCGGGCAGCGAGCACCAGCTGGCGTGGGCGCGCTTCTTCGCGTCGGCGGCCACCGGCGAGGACGATCTGGCGCTGCTGAAGGAACTGCTGGACGGCACCGACACGATCGAGGGGCTGGAGGTGGACCAGGAGCTGCGCTGGGCGTTCCTGGAGCCGCTCGCGGCGCACGGGGTCGCGGACGAGGGCGTGCTGGCGGCCGAACTGGCCCGCGACGACACGGCGTCCGGCAAGCGCCACCAGGTGCGCTGCCTGGCCGCCCGTCCGTCGGCGGCGGTGAAGGCGCAGGCATGGGCCCAGGTCGTGGAGTCGGACGTGCTCTCCAACGCGCTGGTGGAGGCCACCATCGCGGGCTTCGCGCAGGCCTCGCAGCGGGAGTTGACGGCGCCGTACGCGCCGAAGTACTTCGCGGCGATCGAGCGAGTGTGGGGCGAGCGGTCCATCCAGATCGGCATGGACGTGGTGCGGGGACTGTTCCCCTCCTTCCAGGACTCGCCGGAGACGCTGGCCGCGGCGGACGCCTGGCTGGCGGCGCACCCGGACGCGGCGCCCGCCCTGCGCCGGCTGGTGCTGGAGGCGCGGGACGATCTGGCGCGGGGGCTGCGGGGGCAGGCGTGCGATGCGCGGGAAGCCGTGGCCTGAGCCCAACCTTTGGCCTGAGATCGGCCGGTCTGTGACCGTTACGGAATTCAGGCAATAGGAGCCGTAACCCCTGGTCCGCACCCGAACGGACCAGGGGTTTTCCACGCCTACTCGGCATCCGAACATCCGTCCTTTAGTCCTGGCTTGTCCGCATTTAGCGACGGGCGTGTAACAGCGGTTAGAGGAGGGACCGGACCCGGGAATCGGGTCGGCATGACGCACAACACCCCGCTCTCCCCCCGCCCCCTCCGCCACCTCTCCGAGGTGCACCGCCGTGTGATGACCGCGGCCCAGCTCCGCTCCCACGGCGTCACCCCCGCCGAACTGAACGACCAGTGCCGCCCCGGCGGCCCATGGCAGCAGCTCCTGCCCGGCGTCACCCTGCTCCACCCCGGCCCGCCGACCAGCGAAGAGCGCCTGCACGCGGCCCTGATGTACGCGACGAAGGATCCGATGACCAGGGCGCCCGGGGCACCCGGGGTGCCCGAGCAGCCCAGCGCGGAGACCCCGCACCGCCCGGTGTACGCGGACGCGATGATCACGGGCCTGGCGGCCCTGACGCTGCACGGCTTCACATCGGCGCCTCCGCTGCCGTCCCTGGAGCACATCGACGTCCTGGTCCCGCGGCTGCGCCGGCTGCGTTCCGCGAGCTACGTCCACGTCGTCCGCGCGGTCGGCCTGCCCGCTCCGCGCCAGGTGACGGGCCTGCCGGTGGCACCGGTGCCGCGGGCGCTGGCGGACGCGGTGGCCGGGCTCGCGGACGCGGCGGCGGTCCGCCGGCTGCTGACCGAGGCGGTGCGCGCGGGCCACTGCGAGCCGGCCGCCGTCGTACGGGAGTTGACCCAGGCGAAGCTCCTGACCCGCCCGCACGTGGTGGACGCCGTGGACTCGCTGCTGGCGGAGGGCCGGGCGATCGCGGAGGGCCGCCTGTACCGGATGGTGCGCGAGTACGGCCTTCCCGACCCGGTCTGGAACGTCGACCTCCGCCTCCCCGGCGGCCCACACCTCGGCGGCCTGGACGCCTACTGGCCCCAGCAGGCGGTCGCGGTGGAACTCGACACGCGGGCCCCGCGGCAGGAAGAGGACGCGATGTGGTCCGAGTACGCCCGAAAGCGGGAGCACCTGGAGCGGCTGGGCATCACGGTCGTCCACATCACCCCGAGGAAGCTCCGGGACTCGATGGAACAGCAGGCGACGGTCATCCGCACGGCCCTGATGGCGGCGGCGGACCGCGACCCGGCCGCGTATGTCGTGGTCCTGCCCCGGTAGTGGGGGTGGAGCGCCCACTGTCCCTACCTCTACCTCTCCCAGGCGCCGCCGAGCAGGTCCGGACGGAGTCCGTCGGCCGGCTCGCCGGCGTGGGAGGAGTGGACCCGCTCGAGCAGTGCGGCGTACGCCGCGATCATCCGGGTGCGGCTGAAGCGCTCGCGGCTCCGCAACAGGGCCGGGGCGAAGCCGGCGCGGCCGGCGACCGCGCCCGACCAGGCCAGGGCGATGGCGTCGGGGTCGGGCGGGGTGACGACGCCGTGACCGGAGACCAGGGCCGCGCTGTCGCCGATGTCGGTCGTCACGGGGACGGCCCCGCACATCATGCCCTCGATGAGGCAGAGCGGTGCCGCCTCCCCGGAGGAGGAGGTGAGGGCGACCACGTCGGCGGACGCGTACACCGCTTCCATGTCACCCCGCACCCCCAGCAGGTGCACCCGGTCGGTGAGGGACGCCCCCCACTCCCCGAAGGCGGCCTCGATGTCGGCCGCCAGAGCCGGGTTCCCGGGCGTCATCCCCGCCCCGCACATCAGCACATGGCCCCCGCCCTCGCGCCCCAGCCAGGCCCGCGCCGCCCGCAGGAAGAGCGGGACGTTCTTCATGGCGGCGTACCGGGCGGCGAAGACGACGACCGGCGCCGGGCCGGGTATGCCGAGTGCCGTGCGCAGGGCCAGCCGCCGGGCCGGGTCCGGGCGGAACCGGTACAGGTCCACCCCGTTGGGGATGACGTGCAGCAGCTCGGCCGGGATCCCGGCGTCCCGGTACGCGGCCCGCGTCGACTCCGCGCAGCACACGCACGCCACCACCGTGCCATCGGTGATGGCGGCCTTCAGCTCGTCCAGGGCGGTTCCCTGGTTCTCGGGGTCGGAGCGGTGCAGGCAGACCACGACCGGACGGCGGGGCAGCCCGGCCTGGTTCAGGAGCGCCAGCGGCTGCTCCTTGAGGGAGAGGATCACGTCGGCCGCCGCCATCGCCCGAGCCGTATCGGCCAGTTCGGGCCCGCCGAAAACAGCCGGACGATCGTCCGAACCGGCATGGCCGCGCCCGAGGGTGCCGACACCTACCCCGGCCGCCGTCAGCGACCGGTAGCAGGTGTCGTCCTGCATCCGCTGCCGGGTCGCCTCCCGGTGCACCTCGCCGTGGATGCTGAGTACCCGGTGGTCCTGGCCGCCTTCCGCCAGCCCCAGTACGACATCGCTGTGCACGATCCGGGCCCCTCCGGAGAAGAAGCCCTCGTAGACCGACAGCACTCGCAGTCCGTGTCCCGTACGCATGCGATCACCCGCCTTGCACATGAATCGAGCCAAACCCGTGAACAGCGGGTCAGCCGATATGAGGCGGTACGGACGTTTCGTACGGATGAACTGGACGTCTCGTATCGAAGTCGGGTCAGTTACACCCCCTCACGGCTCACCGGAACGCCTCGACGTTCCGCGCCGCCCACTCCGCGAAGGTGCGCGGGGCCCGCCCCAGGACCCGCTCCACATCCGGGCTGGCCTGCTGTTCCTCCGGCATGGGGGCGCCGAGCAGGGCCAGCGTGCCCGTCACCACCGGCAGCGGCATGAACGCGGCCATCTGCGCCTCGGCCTCCTCCCGCGTCTGCTCCACGAACCGGACCGGCTCGCCGAGCGTCGCCGCGAGGTCGGCCGCCCGCTCGCGCGGGCTCGTGGGCGCGGGGCCGGTGAGGGTGTAGGTCGCTCCGGCGTGGCCGGGGCCCTCCGCACGGAGGACCGCCGCGCCCACCGCCGCCACGTCGTCGGGGTCGACGAAGGGCAGGCCCACGTCACCGAAGGGCGCCGCGGCGGTGCGGTGCAGCCGTACCGGCTCGGCCCAGGCGAAGGCGTTCGACGCCAGGCCGCCGGAGCGCAGGATCGTCCACTCCAGGCCCGATTCCCGCACGGCCGCCTCGAAGCCGGCCGCGTGCCCGTACACCTGCGGGCGGGTGCCGGCCCCCTGGCTGGAGAGCAGCACCAGCCTGCGTACGCCCGCCGCCTTGGCCGCGCCCACGATGCCCTGCGGGTCCTCTCCCGCCACCAGCAGGAACACGGCCTCGGCGTCTTCGAGGGCGGGGCGCAGGCTCTCGGCCTCCCCCAGGTCGGCGGCCACCGCCCGCACCCCCGGCGGGACGTCCGCGTCGGTGATCCGGCGGGCCACCCCGGTCACCCGCTCTCCGGCCCCCGACAGCAGCCGCACCAAGGTCCGGCCGACGTTGCCCGTTGCACCCGTCACGACGATCATCTGATCCCCCAGCAAGTTAGTTAGCTGACTGACTTACTTCGACGAGGAGACCGTAGCACGGATCGCCGCCTAAAGTTAGTCGGGTGACTGACTCACAGAGTTCGGGACAGAATCCGAGAGTGAAGGCCGCCGGAGCCAAGCGGCGGCGGCTGATGGCCGCCGCGGCCGAGGTGGTACACCGGCAGGGCGTCGAGCGGACCACGATCGCCGACATCGCCCGCGCCGCCGACGTGCCGACCGGGAACGTCTACTACTACTTCAAGACCAAGGACGATCTCGTCGCGGCGGCACTCGCCGAGCACTCCCGCCAACTCGACTTCCTGGTCGACGAGTTGGAGCGAATCCCCGGCCCCCGCGAGCGCCTCATGGCGTTGGTGAGCGGCTGGGTGGAGCAGCGTGAGCTCGCGGCCCGCTTCGGCTGCCCGACCGGGACGCTGGCCGCGGAACTGGACAAGCGGGCGGAGGGCGGCCTCGACGCCGAGGCCGGAAAGGTCATGAGGCGGCTGCTCGACTGGGTGGCAGCGCAGTTCGGGGAACTGGGCCTGCCCGACCCGGACGGGCTCGCGCTGACGCTTGTGGGCGCCTACCAGGGCATGTCGCTGCTGGCCAACGCCCTGCGCGACCCGGAGATCATGACGAAGGAGGGAGCACGGCTGATCGACTGGCTGAGCTCCCTCCCCGGCGGAGAAGAGGACTAGCGGCTCACTTGCCGCAGTACTCCGCGTCGACCACCGCGTCGCTGTCGCCCGTCCAGTCCCCGTTGAAGTTGAACGCCAGCGCGTGGCGGCCGTCCGCCGTCGTGGACGCCCAGGACGAGGAGCCGTGGATGCCGCCGTCATGGCCCCAGACGTGCACACCGCAGGAGAGGGTGGTGTCCATGAGGCCGAGGCCGTAGCGGATGTCGGGGGCTTGTTCGATCTTCACGGTCGTTTTCATCTCCTTCAGCTGCCGCGGCAGGAGGAGGTTGCCGCGCAGGAGGGCGCGGTAGAAGCGGGTGAGGTCGGCGGAGTCGGAGATGATCTCGCCCGCGGAGGAGGCGATGGAGGGGTTGAGGCGGGTCACGTCGTACGTGGGGCCCGTCGCCGTCTGCGCCAGCTTGCCGTAGGCGTGGCTGCTCGGGTGCGGCACGGTGACCCGTGTACCGGGGACCGAGGTGCCCGTCAGCTTGAGCGGGTCGATGATGCGGTGGGTGATCTCCTGGGCGTACGAGTGGCCCGTGACGCTCTTGATCACCATGCCGGCGAGGACGTAGTTGGTGTTGGAGTACTTCCAGGAGGTGCCCGGCGCGAAGTCCGGCTTGTGGCGCATGGCGATGGCCACCAGCTGCCGCGCCGTGAGGGTGTCGTAGCGGTGCTTGAAGAAGCCGTCCTTGAGGAAGTAGGTGCGGCCGAAGTCCTCGTCGGCCGTGTAGTTGAAGATGCCGCTGGTGTGGTTGAGGAGCTGGCGGACGGTGATCGCGCGGCCGTCGTGACCGTTGCCGTACACCACGCCCGGCAGCCATTTCTCCACCTTGTCGTCCAGGGACAGGCGGCCCTCCGCCTCCAGCTGGAGCAGGACGGTGGAGACGAACGTCTTGGTGATGCTGCCGACGCGGTAGCGGTCGTCCGCCGAACGCGGGGCGCCCGTGCGGAGGTTGCCGGTCCCGGCCGTGGTGGACCAGGTGCCGTGGGCGTCCTTCGCCGTGAGGGTCACTCCGGGGACGCCGGCCTCGACCGCCGCATCGACCGCCTTGCGGGTGGCCGAGTGGCCGGTGGAGCGGTCGGTGGCCCCCGCGGCGGGAGCGGCCGCCAGGGCCGGTCCCGCCAGGGTCGCCGACAGGGCCAGGGCGGCCGCCGCTCCGGCCAGTACCTTGCGTGCACGCATGTCTTCCCCCATCAGTGCCGTCGAGCTCGGTCGCCGGGAGGGACACTACGCCGCGTGCGGAGGTTGACTCGGGGTGGGCCGGTTGGGTGAGTTTCAGCCCTTCTTCAGAACCAGCTCCGTGTTCCGGTCGGCCGGGTCGCCCGCGAGTGTCTTGTTGGCGCCGGGGGCGTTGTAGGAGAGCTCGCGGTAGAGGGCGGCGAGGCCGGTCTGGGAGAGGTCGGTGAAGTCCGTGCGGTGGGGGGCGGCGGACTCGACGAGCGTGGTGAACAGGGAGATGGTGCCGTCCTTGTTGTCCACCAGCTCGATGACGCGGGCGAGCTGGGGGAAGTCGACGTGGGAGGCGGTGGAGATCTCCCAGAACGAGCGGTTCCCCGAGGCCTTGTGCGGGGTGACGACGTTCCGGTGGATGTGGCCGTTCACCCAGGCGAGGACGTTCGCGTGGCGGGCCAGGACGGACACGACCTCGCCGCCGTTGTGGCGGCGCTCGGACGGACGGGCCGGGTCGGGGCGGGTGTTCGTCATCGTCTTGCTGGTGTGGTGGCTGAAGACGACGGCGTACGAGTCCTTGTTGTCGGTGAGGGTCTTGTCCAGCCAGTTCAGCTGGGCGGTGCCGATGGAGCCCTCGTAGTGGCCGCCCGGGTCGGTGGTGTCGAGGCTGATGCCGATCACGTCGTCGGAGATGCGGAAGGCGTAGTACTGGGTGCCCGCGTCCACGTTGGCCGAGGAGTAGCCGTGGCCGACCGGGCCGAGGCCCTGATAGGCCGGATCCAGGTGGGCCTTGAGGTAGTCGGCCGGGGTGTAGGGGGCGCGCTTCTCGTCGGGGGTGACCGAGCGCATGGACCGGGTGTGGGCCTTGAGGAAGTCCCGGTACTGCACGCCCTTGGGGTCCTTGGCGTTCTTGATGGCGTCCTGGAGCTTCTTGGCCTCGGCGGCGGACACGCTGAGCAGCTTCTTGCCGCCGATGGCCGCCTCGGCGAGGTAGGAGTCGCCGTGCGAGCCGTAGCAGCCCAGCGGCAGGGAGTCGTGGTTGCCGACGGTGGAGTACCAGGGCAGGTTGAGGCCGGGGCTGCGGGCCTCGCGGACGGCGGCGGCCAAGTAGCCCTTGAGGTGCGGGAAGCCGAGTGCCTTGTCGTTGTCGCGGAGGGTGGAGTCGGGCTGCCAGTACAGCTTCATACCGCTGTTCTGAGCGCCCTCGTAGTGCCTGGGGTCACCGGAGTTGGGGGTGATCCGGCCGCCGGACATCACCTTCATGAACCACTCCAGTTCGGAGTGGGCGTTGTTGTCGGTGTTGTCGCCGGTGGTCATGACGAAGTGGAGCGGGGCGCCGGTGACGGGGGCGCCCCGCAGGGCGTTGACCCGCTCGACGAGCGAGATGGCGCCCTGCACGGTCAGCGCCTCGTGCGGGCGCCAGGCGTGCGGGTCGGTGGAGCGCAGGAACTCCAGGCGCAGCGGGTGCTGGACGTCCATCAAGTGCAGGTCGGTGAACTGCACGAACGCCGCGAGGGCCGTACGGCGGTCCGCGCGCCCGGACTTGGGCGTGGCCAGGTCGCCCCTCACGACGCGTTTCCAGCCGGCGCCGTCGCCGAGACGGCGATAGCCGGAGCTGTTGCGCGGGGCGGCGACACTCGCGACCGTCGTTCCCTTGGTGTACGGGGCGAGCGGCGGGGCAGGCGCTTTCCGGGAGTTGGCGACCGGCGCCTGTCCGGACGTCGTGGTGGTGGCGGCCTGGCTGTCCGTCGGGCGCAGGGCGTATCCCACGCCCGCGGACAGCGTCACCGCCCCGGCGGTGGCCAGGACGGTACGGCGGTTGACCCCCAGCGCGGTGCTGGCGACAGAGCGTATGCGCGACATGGCGCGATCTCCCCGAGTGCGAACTGCGTCGGCAGTGGTCGCGGGCGGTCGCTTTGGCGAACATCCCGCTCACTGTGGATCGTTGGCACCGGGGATGACCTGCGCGTGAACGAGACGGCAACGCGCAGCGCCGATCACCGTACGTGGATCATGGTGTATCCGGCGTGGTCATGGAGCGGTCCGCGGGTGGCCGGAGGGCGGTCACTCCGCGTTCATCTGGCGGGGTAGGGGACAGGCCCCGGGGCCGTTACCCGGAGCCTTCCGCCCCGCCCGGGACACGGCCCGCCACCGGGCGTTCGCGCCACAGGCGCAGGGCTACGTCGACCAGGCGGACCCGGGTGAGGCCGGGTACCGCGTCCAGGTCCTGCCATGCGGCCAGGTCGGTGGAGCCGTTCACCTCGTTGCGCAGTTCGCCGCCGGTGACGCGGCCCTCGTAGATGATCCGGACGCCGTGGTGGTCGGTCAGGGGGCGCAGGGTCCCGCGGCGGAAGACGTGGCGGGAGGAGTCCACGCCCAGGAGGCCGGTCACCTCGATCCGGTAGCCGGTCTCCTCGGTCAGCTCACGGCGGACGGTGTCGTACGGGTCCTCGCCGTGCTCCATGCCGCCGCCGGGCAGGACCCATTCGGGCGTGCCGTCGGGGGCCGGTGAACGGGCGAGCAGGATCTGTCCGTCGCGGACGCACACGGCGTAGGCCGCCACCCTCAACTTTCGGCGCATGGATGGACGTTAGCCTGCCGGGTCCGGGTTGGCCGGTGAGTATTCCGGCGGTGACCAGCGCAGCGGCAGCGCGGACTCGGTCTCCACGGCCTCCGTGAGGGTGAAGCGGACCCGGCGTTCGCCGTCCGTGCCGTACTCGGTGCGCGCCTCGCCGGTGAGCTGGAGGGTGGTCCCCGTCGTCCAGTCCATCAGGAGCAGTCCGGCGCGGGGGTCGGTGAGGAGGTTGCCGAGGGTGAGGAACATGGAGTTGCCCGGATAGTCCCCCCAGGTCAGTTCCCGGGGTGACGCGAGGTGGACGAAGCCGGGGTTGCCGCCGCGGTGGCTGGTGTCGGCGCCGTGGGGGTGGACGGTGGCGAGGAAGAAGGTGTCGGCCGCCTCGATGAACCGTGCCTGGGCAGCCGACAGTTCGGCGGTCCGGCGGGGGGTGCCCGGGACTCGGTCGGGCACGGTCTCGTAGGTCTGCCTCTTCTGGAGGTACTTGGGGCAGTTGGAGAACACCTGGTCCGCCTCGACCGCGAAACCCCGTTCCGTGGGACGGAGGCGGCCGTTCAGGCGCATGCGGCGGCGGGTGCGGGGGTCCAGGGCGATGGTGCCGACGGGGGTGCCGGGCGTGGTGAGGGCCGTCGCGAGGGGGTCGGCCGGGGGTGGCCCTCCCGCGACGGACATCCGGTGCGGGCCCGTCGCCCGCACGAAGCCGGGGGTGCCCCACAGGGGCGTGGCCCAGACCCTGCCGGTCCCCGGGTCCGCCGCGCCCACGATCAGCAGCGGCTGGAGCTCCAGGAAGGCGGCGGCGACCGGTTTGATGCCGGTGCCCATGGCGCGGCCCACGTGGTCGGCGAGTTCACGGACGCCGACGCGGTCCTGCACGGCTCGGGAGCCTTGGTGGTAGACGGCCATGGCTAGAAGAAACCGCAGGTCGGCGCGGAGGTGTGCGGGGCGGGGGCGCCTTCGAGGCCGTGCGGCACGGAGATCTCCAGGCGGGTGCCGTCGGGGTCGTGGAAGAAGATGCCGCCCGAGGCCGCGCCTTCGCGGTGGGCGACCACGCCCTCGTAGGCGAAGTCGACGCCGTGGGCGCTCAGCGCCTGCTGGTACTGCTCGACCCGGGCGAAGGAGTCGGCGGTGAACGCGAGGTGGTGCAGGCCGGCCCGGGCGGGGTCGTACGGCCCCTCGGCCTGCTGCCAGATGGTGAGGACGGGACTGTCGCCGCCGTCGCCGAGGAACGCGTACCGCCGGTCGTCCTCCTTGCCCTCGGCGAGCAGCGTGAAGCCGAGGACGTCCCGGTAGAAGGCGAGCGAGCGGTCGAGGTCGGTGACGTTCAGGCCGGTGTGGCCGGTGCGCAAGGTCATGGTTGTTCCCCTCATTCGATATAACCTCTATGAAGATGTTAAGGGGTTAGAATCGTGCGCGTCAACCGGTCACGTACCCTTGAGTGGTTAGCGAAGAAGGAGTGCCGATGCCCGCCGCCGCCCTCGACCCCCGCCCCCTCACCGGTGAGCCGCTCGCGCTCGACCTGCTCAACACGCGGTGGAACCGGGAGGGCGTCACGCAGGACCTGCTCACCGGCACCGACGGGCTCGCGGTGTGGCTGGCGGGCAACGGGCTGGAGTACGAGCCCGACGCGCGTACGCTGCGGCACCTCCTCCAGGCCCGGGACGCCCTCAAGGCGGTCGTGGACGGGTCGCCGGAGGAGGGGGCGCCGCTCGTCGACGCCGTGCTGGAACACGGGCGGATCCGGGCCGGGCTCAGTGCGGAGGGGCCGACCGAGCGGGCCGAGTTCAAGGACGCCTCCTGGGGGCCCGCCTGGCTCGCCGCCCGGAACTACCTGGAACTGCTGACCACCGCGCCGGACCGGATCCGGACCTGCGCGCACGAGACGTGCGTCCTGCACTTCTTCGACACCTCACGCAACGGCACCCGCCGCTGGTGTTCGATGGCCGCGTGCGGCAACCGCGCGAAGGCGTCCCGCCACTACGCCCGCTCGAAGGAGAGCTGAGCCGCGGGGCGGGCGCCCTCAGGACGCCCGCCCCTTCGTCATTCGCAGGCGACGTCGCCGGACGCGGGCAACTCCTCGGTGATGGCGGCGCGCTCCCGGGCGATCCCGGCGGCATCGGTGATCCACAGGTCCGGGTTCGTGGCCTCCTTCTGGATCCCCGCGAGCACATGCTGCCCCGGCCGTGGGTCGGGGACGGCCGCCCGCTCCACCTGGAAGGTCACCTCGGCCTTGCCCTTCGCGGGGATGTAGGAGCGGGTCACGCGCAGGGTGACGCGGTCCTCGCCGGTGCCGTGGACCGGCTGGACCTTCGTGACGTCGCCCTCGACGAGCAGGCGGGCGCAGGTGAGGCGGGCGGGTCCCTGGGCGCTGCTGCCGGACGGCACCGACTTGTCGCTCGCGGAGCCGCCCGAGTTCTCGTCGGCGCCGTTGTTCGACGCGACGAGCCAGCCCAGGCCCAGCACGGCGGAGGCGACGGAGGCGGTGACGAGCGCGCCGAAGGAGAGGGTCCGCACGCCGGGGTGGCGGTACCAGCGCTCTCTGGGCGGGGCGGGTTCCGGTGCGGGGCGGGGGCGGGGCGCGGTACCGGCCAGCGTGTCGCCGATGATCCCCAACTGCTCCCGCAGCAGGGCCACATCGGCCGCGGCCGCCCGGTGTTCGGCCATGAAGGCAGCGTCTGCGCGGGCCTCGCCGGGCAGCGGCTCGTCGGCGAGCACGGCCAGCAGCGCGTCCAGCTCGTCGTTGCCGTCGTTGCCGTCGTAGCCGTCGTGTTGGGCGGTCACGTCACACCACCTCGTCCTCGTGCAGGCGGGCGCGCAAGGCGCGTACCGCCGAGTGCAGCCTGCTCTTGACCGTGCCCTCGGGGATGCCGAGTTCCTCGGCGATCCCGCGCACCGGCAGGTCGGCGTAGAAGCGCAGGACGAGGATCTGGCGCTGGGCGTCGGGCAGGTCGTCCAGGCCCCGGGCGACGGCGAGGGAGATCAGGCTGGTGTCCTCGCCGGAGGGGTGGTCGGCCTGCCGGAGCGCGGCCAGGCGCTCGCCGAGCCGTTCCTGGCGGCGCTTGGCGCGGTGCCAGTCCATGGCGAGGTTGGAGGCCACGACCGCCGCCCACGCGGACACGTCGCGCGGCGCCTCCTGCCCGCCCGCGGCCCGCTCCAGCAGCCGCAGGCGGACCTGCTGCACCCCGTCCGGCAGGTCCGCCTGCGGTACCCCGCCCAGCGCGAGCACCGCCCGCACCCGGCGTTCCTGTGCCGCGTCCAGCGGGTCGTCCCCTACGTGGTCCGCCCCCTGGCCGCGGCGGGCCTTTCTGCGCAGCACAGCCGCTCCTCCCCTCGCCGCGTTTCCCCTATGACGCCGGAGCGGTGGGAAACGTTCGGCCCGCCGCGGTCCCTTTTTCGGCCTCCCCTTTCACCGGTGCGGGCAGAGGCATACGTCACACCGCCGTGTGCGCGACGCGGTGACGGGCAGGGACCGGGCAGCACAGCTTGCGGCGGAGAGCGCCCGTCGGGGAAATTTCTCCAGCTCAGCGCGGTGCGGACGGCAGGACCGCAACCGGCCGCAGGGTGATCGCGTCCCATCCCTCGGGCACGCGCGCCAAAAGATTGGACACACTGGCCGGGGACGGCCGCATGATGGAAAGGCCCCCAGCCACGCAGGGGGCATCCGCCAGCCACGGAGAAGGAGTCGCAGTGAGGGTCGGAATCGTCGGAGCCACCGGTCAGGTCGGCACGGTCATGCGCAGGATCCTCGCGGAGCGTGACTTCCCCGTCACGGAGCTGCGGCTGTTCGCCTCGGCCCGCTCGGCCGGGACGGTGCTGGACGGCGTGACGGTGGAGGACGCGGCGACCGCCGACTACACCGGGCTCGACATCGTGCTCTTCTCCGCGGGCGGCGCCACCTCCAGGGCGCTGGCCGAGAAGGTCGCCTCCCAGGGCGCCGTGGTGATCGACAACTCCTCGGCGTGGCGCAAGGACCCCGAGGTGCCGCTGGTGGTGTCCGAGGTGAACCCGCACGCGGCCGTGAACCGGCCCAAGGGGATCATCGCCAACCCGAACTGCACGACCATGGCCGCCATGCCGGTGCTGAAGCCGCTGCACGAGGAGGCGGGCCTCGAGGCGCTGGTCGTCGCCACCTACCAGGCGGTGTCCGGCTCGGGCCTCGCGGGCGTGGCGGAGCTGCACGGACAGGCGCAGAAGGTGGTCGCGGACGCGGACAAGCTCACCCACGACGGTGAGGCGCTCGACTTCCCCGAGCCGCAGGTCTACAAGCGCCCCATCGCCTTCAACGTGCTGCCCCTGGCCGGCAACCTGGTCGACGACGGCCTGAACGAGACCGACGAGGAGCAGAAGCTCCGCAACGAGTCCCGCAAGATCCTGGAGATCCCCGCGCTGAAGGTCTCCGGCACCTGTGTGCGCGTCCCGGTCTTCTCCGGCCACTCCCTCCAGGTCAACGCCCGTTTCGCCCGCCCGATCAGCGTGGAGCGCGCGACCGAGCTGCTGGCCGGCGCCCCGGGCGTCGCCCTCACCGACATCCCGACCCCGCTCCAGGCGGCCGGCAAGGACGCGTCGTACGTCGGCCGCATCCGCGGTGACGAGACGGTGGAGAACGGCCTGGCCCTGTTCGTCTCCAACGACAACCTCCGCAAGGGCGCGGCCCTGAACGCCGTGCAGATCGCGGAGCTGGTGGCGGCGGAGCTGTCCTCCGCCAAGAAGGACGTGACACCCGAGTAGGACGCGTCACCCGAGCAGGACGTCTCGCCCAGGGGGCGGTCGCCTTCGGCCTCTGTGGCCGGGAAGGCGACCGCCCCCTCGGCGTGTACGTGACACGCTGACCGGCGTACCCGCCGAGCCGGTGCGGATCGCCGTGTGCCGGCGCAGCGCCCCCGGCGTGCCGGTGGTCGACGTCTCCGCCCTTGGTCCTGGCGGAGTACTGGTCCACCGCCCGCACCCGTCGCGCCCCGCTTGAGGTGGCGAACCCGACGCCCGGCGCGCCGGTGGTCCTGGAGTACGACCTCGTGCCGAACTCCCCCGTCGGCTGGTTCGAGGCGTACGAGAGCGACGCCGGCGGTGCCGAACGCCCGCCGCCGCTCCCGCCCGGCTCCGGGACCCGCGGCCGTGCCCTGCTCTTCGCAGACGGCAGGGCCGCGACCCGGATCGGTTCAAGGGGCTGGCCCGCTGGTCGCTGCGGCTGCTGCCGCTGTCCTCGGCGCGGGTCCTCGCCGACGGCATCGAGGGCCGGGGCACGGAGGTCCTGGCGCACCGGGGAGACCCCGTCCTGCTCACCCTCACCTCCCCGGCGCGCCGCGCCGGCTTCCACCAGGTGCAGGCGGGCCCCTCGACGCGCTGTCCCCGGCCGTGGTCCTGGCCCAGACGGGTGGCGAGGACGGCCGGGGCCCCGTCCAGGCCCACCCCGGAACGGTCACCTGGGTCACCGTCGGCACCCGCGACGGCCAGCCGTGGGCCCTGGGAGTGACAATCCACTACACCGGCCGTCCCGGCGACGCCCGCCTGGAGTGCGGCGAGGAAGCGGCCGGGGAGCCGGTCGACCTGTGGCTCCTCGACAAGAACCTGGCACCCGACCGCCGCCTCGCCTCCGGCCGCGGCCGTCACCCCCGTCGAACCGGGCCTGATCCAGGTACGCGGCCGCTCCCGCTGGACCCTGACCGTGGGCGGCTGACGGCGCGGACGAGGGCCCTCAGGGGCGGCGCACCTCGTACAGGAAGCACCCGTACTCCACCGCCCGCACATGGACGACGGCCACCGCGGGGTCGGTGAAGGCCTCCGCGAAGGCCGCGTCGAACCCCTCGGGGCCCGCGGGGTTCTCGACGAGCCGTCCGCCCAGGATGTGCCCGTCGGCGGAGTAGCGGCGGACCGTGCGGTGGGCGTTGGTGAAGGGGTGGCCGTCGCCGTCCGGGCCCGGGCATTCATCCGCGTGGATGAAGACCGGGCCCTGTTCGTCGTAGGCGCCCGGGACGGCGCCGTGCTCCGCGGCCCAGCGGCGCAGGGGCGCGTAGGAGACGAGCGCGATCCGCTCGCCGGGGGCGCTGTGGCGCAGGCAGCAGCGCAGCGGGGAGCCACCCTCCTCGTCGGTCAGGGCAACCGTTCGCCGTCCGGCGTCGTCAGCACCGCGGAGTTCCTTCAGGGCCCGCGGTTCGATGGGTCGTGCCGTGTAGGTCGTCATGGGCCCAGGCTGGCGCGATCCCGTGCCGGCCACCGGCGGGATCCGGACATCGCGTTCGGCGCGGGTCACGTGGAAGGATGGCGCAACCGACACATAACGAGGAGATGACCGCGTGCCTGGCACAAACCTGACTCGCGAAGAGGCGCAGCAGCGGGCGAAGCTGCTCACCGTTGACTCGTACGAGATCGATCTCGACCTCTCCGGCGCGCAGGAGGGCGGTACCTACCGGTCCGTGACCACGGTGCGCTTCGACGTGGCGGAGAACGGCGCCGAGTCGTTCATCGACCTGGTGGCCCCGGCCGTGCACGAGGTGACGCTCAACGGCGATCCCCTCGACCCCGCCGAGCTCTTCAAGGACTCGCGGATCGCCCTTCCCGGGCTGCTGGAGGGCCGCAACATCCTCCGCGTGGTCGCCGACTGCGCGTACACCAACACCGGCGAGGGCCTGCACCGCTTCGTCGACCCGGTCGACGACCAGGCCTATCTCTACACCCAGTTCGAGGTGCCGGACGCCCGCCGGGTCTTCGCCTCCTTCGAACAGCCCGACCTGAAGGCGACCTTCCAGTTCACCGTGACGGCGCCGACGGGCTGGACCGTGGTGTCCAACTCGCCGACGCCCGAGCCGAAGGACGACGTCTGGGTCTTCGAGCCGACCCCGCGGATCTCGACGTACATCACCGCGCTGATCGTCGGGCCGTACCACTCGGTGCACAGCGTGTACGAGAAGGACGGGCAGAGCGTGCCGCTCGGCATCTACTGCCGGCCCTCGCTCGCCGAGTTCCTCGACTCGGACGCGATCTTCGAGGTGACCCGGCAGGGCTTCGACTGGTTCCAGGAGAAGTTCGACTACGCGTACCCGTTCCAGAAGTACGACCAGCTCTTCGTGCCGGAGTTCAACGCGGGCGCGATGGAGAACGCGGGTGCCGTGACCATCCGCGACCAGTACGTCTTCCGGTCGAAGGTGACGGACGCGGCGTACGAGGTGCGCGCGGAGACCATCCTGCACGAGCTGGCCCACATGTGGTTCGGCGACCTGGTCACCATGGAGTGGTGGAACGACCTGTGGCTGAACGAGTCGTTCGCCACCTACACCTCCATCGCCTGCCAGGCCGCCGCGCCGGGCTCGAAGTGGCCGCACTCGTGGACCACCTTCGCCAACTCGATGAAGACCTGGGCGTACCGCCAGGACCAACTGCCGTCCACCCACCCGATCATGGCGGACATCCGCGACCTGGACGACGTGCTGGTCAACTTCGACGGCATCACCTACGCCAAGGGCGCCTCCGTCCTGAAGCAGCTGGTGGCGTACGTCGGCGAGGACGAGTTCTTCCGGGGCGTGCAGGCCTACTTCAAGCAGCACGCGTTCGGCAACACCCGTCTGTCCGACCTGCTCGGTGCCCTGGAGGAGACCTCCGGCCGGGATCTGAAGACCTGGTCGAAGAAGTGGCTGGAGACGGCCGGCATCAACGTCCTGCGGCCGGAGATCGGGACGGACGCCGAGGGTGTCATCACCTCCTTCGCCGTCCGCCAGGAGGCCCCGGCCCTGCCCGCCGGTGCGAAGGGCGAGCCGACACTGCGCCCGCACCGCATCGCCGTCGGCCTGTACGACCTGGATGCCGCGAGCGGCAAGCTGCTGCGCGGTGAGCGGGTGGAGCTGGACGTCGACGGCGAGCTGACGGCCGTACCGCAGCTGGTCGGCAAGCGCCGTCCGGCGGTGATCCTGCTCAACGACGACGACCTGTCGTACGCCAAGGTCCGGCTGGACGAGGAGTCGCTGAGGGTCGTCACCGAACACCTCGGCGACTTCCAGGAGTCCCTGCCGCGCGCCCTGTGCTGGGCGTCGGCGTGGGACATGACCCGGGACGCCGAGCTTCCCACCCGGGACTACCTCTCCCTCGTGCTGTCCGGCATCGCCAAGGAGTCGGACATCGGTGTCGTGCAGTCGCTCCAGCGGCAGGTGAAGCTGGCGATCGAGATGTACGCCGACCCGGCCGCCCGTGAGGCGCTGCTCACCCGCTGGACGGACGCCACGCTGGCCCACCTGCGGGCGGCGGAGCCGGGCAGCGACCACCAGCTGGCGTGGGCGCGGGCGTTCGCGGCGACGGCCCGTACGCCGGAGCAGCTGGATCTGCTGGAGGCGCTGCTGGAGGGCACCCAGACGGTCGAGGGCCTGGCCGTCGACACCGAGCTGCGGTGGGCGTTCGTGGAGCGGCTCGCGGCGGTCGGCCGGTTCGACGAGGCGGAGATCGCGGGCGAGTACGAGCGGGACAGGACGGCTGCCGGTGAGCGGCACGCGGCGACCGCGCGGGCGGCCCGGCCGACGGTGGAGGCCAAGGAGGAGGCCTGGGCGTCGGTCATCGAGTCGGACAAGCTGCCGAACGCCGTGCAGGAGGCCGTCATCGCCGGCTTCGTGCAGACCGGCCAGCGGGAGCTGCTGGCGGCGTACACGGAGCCGTACTTCGAGGTCCTGAAGGACATCTGGGACTCCCGTTCGCACGAGATCGCCCAGCAGATCGTGATCGGTCTCTACCCGACGGTCCAGGTCTCGCAGGACACCCTCGCCAGGACGGACGCCTGGCTGGCCTCCGCCGAGCCGGGCGCGGCCCTGCGCCGGCTGGTCTCGGAGTCCCGTGCGGGCATCGAGCGCGCGCTGAGGGCACAGGCGGCGGACGCGGCCGCGGCCGGCTAGTCCTTCGCGACACGTACGCCCACGGGGCGCCCGGCAGCACGCCGGGCGCCCCTTTCCGTCACCCGGCGCGTGAGCGGCGCGGCGGGCGGCGCCGTCTGGCAGAGCAGACGGCCGGGGGCGTAGCTCACCCCACGTGGGCGGTGAGGGCCGCCTCGATCGCCGCCGTGCCGGCCGCGTCGGCCGCCCAGGCCACGTATCCGTCGGGGCGGACCAGCACGGTCGTACGGCGGTCGCTCGCCCAGCGCGCCACGACCAGCCGGTCCGCGCGCCCGGGCCCGTCCTCGTACGCCTCCGGGGTGATCAGCACGAACCGGCCGCCGCGCAGCGCCTCGTAGAGGCGGCTCCCGCCGGACAGGCGGACGTCCGGGACACGGGTGCCGGTGAGGCGGTGGGCGCCCTTCGGCGCGCCGTAGTCGTAGCCGATGCCGGTGACCTGGGCGGCGACCTTGCGGCGGGCCGGGCCGACCGCGTCGAGGAACGTGGTGAGGGCGGCCCGCAGCGCCAGCTCCCAGGGACGCTTGGCCATGGCGAGGCGGACGATGCCGCCGCTGCTGCGCAGCACGGACCTGCCGACGGGGTGGCGCTCGGCCTGATAGGTGTCGAGCAGGGCCTCGGGGGCGTGGCCGTGCACGACCTGGGCGAGCTTCCAGCCGAGGTTGGCCGCGTCCTGGAGGCCGGTGTTCATGCCCTGCCCGCCGGCCGGGGTGTGCACATGGGCGGCGTCGCCGGCCAGGAAGACCCGGCCGACCCGGTAGGCGGGCGCCTGGCGTTCGTCGCTGTGGAAGCGGGACATCCAGCGGGCGTCGTGCATCCCGAAGTCGTGGCCGAGGGCGAGCCGGGTGATCTCCTTGACCTCCGCCAGCTCCAGGGGCTCGTGGTCCGGGACGTCGCGGCCTCGGTGCCAGCCGATCACGCGGTAGTAGCCGTCGCCGAAGGGGGCGATGAAGGCGAAGGCGTCGCCGACGGCGTTGACGGTGAGCAGGCTCTCCGGCTTCTCGGCGAGCAGCACGTCGGCGAGGACGACGGAGCGGATCACCGACTTGCCGGGGAACGGCAGCCCGATCGCGTCCCGCACGGCGCTGCGCATGCCGTCGGCGCCGACGGCATAGGCGGCCCGCAGTGTCCCGGCGCCGCCGTCCGGGCCGCGGACCTCGACGGTGACGCCGTCCGCGTCCTGTGTCAGGCCGGTCAGCTCGGTCTCGTACCGGAAGTCGACGCCCGCCTCGGCCGCGCGTCGCTCCAGCACCTTCTCGACCTCGTACTGCGGGAGGACGAGCAGGTGGTTGAAGCGGGACGGGAGGGCGCCGAGGTCGACGGTGAGGCGGCCGAAGAGGCGGAGCCGGTCGAGCGGGCGGCCGACCCCCTCCAGGTCGTCGGCGAGGCCGCGGGCGTCGAGCTGCTCGAGGGCGCGGGCGTGCAGGACGAAGGCGCGGGAGAGGTTGCTGATCCGGTGCGGGCGCTTCTCCACGAGGGTGACGGGGACGCCGGCGGCGGCGAGGTCGCCGGCGAGGAGGAGGCCGGTGGGCCCGGAGCCCACGACGATGACGCGGTGGGCGGTGCGGGTGGTGCCAGTCGTGCCGTTCATGAGGGCCTCCTGGGGCGCGGTCGCCTATTCGTCAACAACCGTTGGCCAACGCCTGTTGGTCAACGCCTGTTGGCAAGCCTAGGGCCGCGGCGGCAACAGGTCAACACTTGTTGGCCTACGACCGTTGACCTAACCTCTTGGGCATGAACGCCAGCACAGGCTCCCGCCGCTCCGAAGCCACCCGCAACGCGATCCTCGCCGCCGCCCGGGAGCGTTTCGCCACCGACGGATACGAGCGGGCCACCATCCGCGCGATCGCCGGGGACGCGCACATCGATCCGTCGATGGTGATGCGGTACTACGGCAACAAGGAAGGTCTGTTCGCGGCGGCCGTGGCGATCGACCTGCGGCTGCCGGACCTGGACAAACTGCCGCACGAGGAGATCGGGCGGGCGCTCGTGACGCACTTCCTCGGGCTGTGGGAGGACAACGAGGAGCTGACCGCCGTACTGCGGGTCGGCCTCACCAACCAGGCCGGGGCCGAGCGCATGCGGGGCATCTTCCGGGACCAACTGCTGCCCGCGGCCCGGCAGGCCTGCCCGGACCCCGATCAGGCCCCGGTGCGGGCCGCCCTGTGCGCCTCGCAGCTGCTGGGGCTCGCGCTCACCCGTCATGTGCTGCGCTTCGGGCCGGCCGCGGACCTCACCCTCGAGGAGATCGTGGGATGGCTCGCGCCGACCGTCCAGCGCTATCTGACGGCGCCCGGTCCCGCCTGAACCGGGGCGCCGGGAAACACGCCGAGGGCGCCGGCGTCACCGGCGCCCTCGGCGGGAGTCGCGAAGGTCAGGCCTTGGCCTGGACCTTGGTGTTGATGTTGGAGCTGGTGTCGTCCGCCTTCTTGTGGGACTTGTCCAGCACCATGACCAGGCCGGTGATGACCGCGAAGATCACGATGGGCAGCACGACG
Organism: Streptomyces sp. NPDC054834; assembly: GCF_053611185.1. Lineage (NCBI taxonomy): Bacteria > Bacillati > Actinomycetota > Actinomycetes > Kitasatosporales > Streptomycetaceae > Streptomyces > Streptomyces sp. NPDC054834. Next base: position 137,422 of record NZ_JBSGZV010000010.1, read on the forward strand.
TAGAGGCCCAGCGTCGCGCCAAGACCCAGCGGCTGGCCGGGATCGTCACCGTCGTCGCGGGTCAGCGCGAGCGCGGGGGACGACATGAGCAGCATCATCAGCGTCGTACCGGCGGCCAGGGCGCCGGCGCGCAGGGCGTTCTTCTTGTCCACGTTGCCAAAGTATCGAACGCCGGAATGAGCCGCGCGCCCGGGGTGGCCTATGCACCCCACGGCTCAGCCCTCCCCCAGCACGGCGAGCAGCGCCCGCAACCTCGGCGACCCCGTCAGCTCCTCCAGCGTCACCGGGCGTCCCGCCGCGTCGGCGATCGGCAGTCGCCAGTTCGGATACTGGTCCCAGGTGCCGGGGAGGTTCTGCGGGCGGCGGTCGCCGATGCCGTCCGGGAGCCAGACGCCGATCATGCGGGCCGGGGTGCGCAGCAGGAAGCGGTGGACGGCCTGGATCTCGGCCTCCTCCCCCGCGGCAGCCGCGGACTCCTCCCCCAGTGAGGCCGCGGAGCCGAGCAGACCGAGCCGGTCGAGGACGGCCAGCCACTCCCGGGCGTCGGCGGCCGCCTCCGCGCGCTCCTCGGCCAGGGGGCGGGTGAGCAGGCCGAGGGAGTCGCGGAGTTCGACGTGCTCGCCGGTGAGGCGGGCGGCGGTGGGCGGCAGGTCGTGGGTGGTGGCGGTGGCCAGGCAGTCGGCGCGCCAGCTCTCCGGCGGCAGCGGACGGCCGTCGCCCTCCCAGTCCCGTTCGAACCACAGCACCGACGTGCCGAGCACCCCGCGCCGCTGGAGCGTCTCGCGCACCCCGGGCTCCACCGTGCCCAGGTCCTCGCCGATGACCACGGCCCCCGCCCGCGAGGCCTCCAGCGCCAACAGGGCGAGCATGGCCTCGGCGTCGTACCGGACGTACGTGCCCTCCGTCGGCGGACCGCCCTGCGGCACCCACCACAGCCGGAACAGACCCATGACGTGGTCGATGCGCAGGGCACCCGCGTAGCGGAACAGGGCACGCAGCAGGCGGCGGTAGGGGGCGTGGCCGGAGGCGGCCAGGCGGTCGGGGCGCCAGGGCGGCAGGCCCCAGTCCTGGCCACGGGCGTTGAAGGCGTCGGGCGGGGCGCCGACGGACATGCCGGCGGCGAAGTGGTCCTGCTGCGCCCAGGCGTCGGCGCCGCCGGGGTGCACACCGACGGCGAGGTCGTGGACGATGCCGACCGGCATGCCCGCCTCGCGGGCGGCGCGCTGGGCGGCGATGAGCTGCTCGTCGGTGAGCCAGGCGAGCCAGGAGTGGAAGTCGACGCGGTCGGCGAGGCCGGCGCGGGCGCGGGCGGTCTCGGGCGAGCGCGGATCGCGCAGCCCGGCGGGCCAGGCCTGCCAGTCGGAGCCGTGCACCTCGGCGAGGGCGTACCAGGTGGCGTGGTCCTCGAGGGCCCGGCCCTGTCCGGCACGGAAGGCGGCGTAGGCGGCCTGCCGTCCCGGCCCGAGCGGGACCCGGCGCACGCTCTCCAGCGCCTCCCGCTTCACCTCCCACACCGCGTCACGGTCGATCAGCGCGCCCTTGCCGAGCACGCCGGCGCGGAGCCGGGCGGCCCGCTCCAGGACGGCCTGGAGGTGCTCGCGGTCCTCGGCGTAGGCGTACTCCGGGACGTCCTCGACCCGCAGGTGGACCGGGTCGGGGAAGCGGCGGGAGGAGGGCCGGTAGGGCGAGGGGTCGGTGGGGGCGCCCGGTACGGCCGCGTGCAGCGGGTTGACCTGCACGAATCCGGCGCCCGCCGTGCGCCCGGCCCAGGCGGCCAGCTCGGCGAGGTCACCGAGGTCGCCCATGCCCCAGGAGCGGGAGGAGAGCAGGGAGTAGAGCTGGACGAGGAGCCCGTAGGAGCGTCCGGTGCGTGTGGGCAGCCGGGGCGGCGCGACGATCAGGTGTGCCTCGGCCGTGCGCCCGTCGGGGGCGGTGGCGGTCACGCGGTGGACGCCCGGCGGGAGCCCCTCGGCGGCGGCCCGGGTCTCGCCCTGCTCGGTCTCGACGCTCAGCCGGGTACCTGCGGGCAGGGCGGCGAGGGCGGCCGGACCGGCTCCGGCGTCGGTCCAGTGGACCAGGGTCGGCGGCAGCAGGCGCTCGCGCAGCTCGCGTTCCCGGCCGGCGAGGGCTTCACGAGTGGCCTCGGGGGTGGAGGCGTCGACGCCGAGGGCGGCCAGGACGGCGACGACGGCATCGGCGGAGGCCGCGACCGTGCGGTCCGGGGACGGGCTGTAGGAGGTGGCGACGCCATGCAGCTCCGCGAGCCGGGACAGCTCCTCGTCGAGGGGTTCGGCCATCTACAGCGCCGGGCCGTAGGAGTCCGGGATCGGGTCGGACTCGCTGGTCAGCGGGGCGGTGTCGGAGAGCGGCGGTTCACTTGTCAGGGGCTCGGCGTCGGGCAGCGGCGGCTCGCTCGTCAGCGGCGCCTCGACGTAGCTGCCCTCGGCGCTGAAGACGCAACCGTGCGGGTCCTGGGGCTCGGCGGGCGACTCCGCCGCGGGTTTGAAGAGGGCGGGCAGCGGGGGGTGTGTCAGTGCGGCCACGGGGGACTCCTTGAGGTTGCGATCGGTACGGCGGTAGGTGCGGGATATCGCAGGCCTACCCAGTGGACGCGACGGCAGACGTGCGACCGGGAAGTACGTGATGAATACCGCATGCCGTTCGGCCGTCCCTTGTGTCGCGCTGAGGTGGCGCTCTCGCACCGTCCGTTCCCGCGACGACTATTCACTCAGTACATGTAGCTAGTGCATACTGATCTCCATGAGCACCCGGCACATCCTTCTGGGGCTGCTCGCGGCGGGGCCGAGCCATGGCTACGACCTCAAGCGACGCCACGACGAACGGTTCCCACAGGCCCGGCCACTGGCTTACGGGCAGGTCTACACCACATTGCAGCGCCTCGTCCGTGACGGTCTCGCGGAGATCGACGGCACGGACGCGGACGGCGGACCGGAGCGGACCCTGTACCGCTCGACGGACGCCGGTTCGCACGAACTGACCCGGTGGGCGGCCGAGATCGCCCCGCCGGCACCGTTCGTGACGAACGAGATCTTCGCCAAGGTCGTCGTGTCGATCCTCGCGGGCGGCGAACCGGCCGCCTACCTGGGCGCCCAGCGTGCCGCCCACATGGAGCGGATGCGGGAGCTGACGGTCCTCAAGACCGCCGTGAACTCCGATCTGGCGACCGTGCTCTCGGCGGACTACGCCCTCAACCACCTCGACGCCGACCTCCGCTGGATGAACACCACGGCGGCCCGGCTGATCACTCTGACCGCGGAGGTCGACGCAGCATGAACAGCAAGGGGGACCCCTCGGTGCCGCTTCTCGCGGGCCGGGACCTCGTCAAGGCGCACGGCAGGACCCAGGCGCTGCGCGGCGCCTCGGTCGAACTGCACGCCGGCGAGATCCTCGCCGTCACCGGGGCCAGCGGCAGCGGCAAGTCCACGCTGCTGCACTGCCTCGCGGGCATCGCCCGCCCGGACCAGGGCTCGGTGGCGTACGACGGGCAGCGGCTCGACCGGATGCCGGAAGGACGGCTGAGCGAGCTGCGCCGCTCCGACTTCGGCGTGGTCTTCCAGTTCGGGCAGTTGATCCCGGAGCTGACCGCCGTGGACAACGTGGCGCTGCCGCTGATGCTGGCCGGAACCGCTCGCGCCGAGGCGCGGGAGCGGGCGGGCGAGTGGCTCGAGCGGTTCGGGGTGCGCGGGCAGGAGGAGCTGCGGCCGGGCGAGCTGAGCGGTGGCCAGGCGCAGCGGGTCGCCCTGGCCCGGGCGCTGGTGACCGGCCCGAGGGTGGTCTTCGCGGACGAGCCGACGGGGGCGCTGGACTCGCTGGCGAGCGAGCAGGTGATGACGGCGCTGGTGCACACGGCCCGCGAGTCCGGCACGGCGGTGCTGCTGATCACGCACGACGCGCAGGTCGCGGCGTACGCCGACCGCGAGGTGCGGATGGGTGACGGGACTCTGGCGCCGGCGGGGGTGGCCGCGTGATCGCCGCAGACGTCCGTCTCGCCGTGCAGCTGACCCGGGGTTCCGACCGGCGTGAGTGGTGGCGGGTCGCGCTCACCGCGGTGGGGGCGGCGCCGGCGACGGGGCTCTCCCTGGCCGCCGTCACCCTGGCCTCGGTCCGGGGGTATCGCAACGTGTCCGTCGGCAGCGGACTGCTGGACAACCCCGGCGAGCGCTCAGGGGTGATCGTCTGCCTGCTGCTCCTGCTGGTGCCGGTGCTGGGCTTCCTCGGGCAGTGCGCCCGGATCGGCGCCGTGCACCGCGACCGGCGGCTGGCCGGGCTGCGGCTGGCGGGCGCCACCCCGGCCCAGGTGCGCCGGATCGCCGCGGTGGAGACCGGGCTCGCCTGTCTGCTGGGCTCGCTCCTGGCCACCGCCGTCGCGGTCCCGGTCCTGCTGGGCCTGTGGGCCGACCCGACCGCCGTGACCTGGGCCGGCCTCGTGCTGGTCGCCCTCGGTGTGCCGGTGCTGGGCGCGGCGACGAGCGCGCTGGCGCTGCGCCGGGTGGTGGCCTCGCCGCTCGGGTGGGTGCGCCGGGTGCGGCCGAGCAGCGGCCGGGGGCCGGGACTGGTGTTCACGGGCGCGGTGGTGGTCGTCCTGCTGCCGGCGCTCTGGGCCGTCGCGAACACGTCCAGTACCGACCGCGGCCAGCTGCCGCTGACGGTGTTCGGCCTGGTCGTGGTGGTAGGCGCGGGCACGGTGTGGCTCGCCGGTGGCACGGCCGGGCTGACCGGGCGGCTGCTGGCGGTCCGGGCCCGCTCGGCGGCGACGCTGATCTCGGCGGAGCGGCTGCGCGACGACCCGTGGGCGGCGGCCCGTACACACGCGGCGGTGCTGCTCGTCACGATCGTCGGCACCGGCTTCGTCGGCGTCCGCCAGGTACTCCTCGCCGATCTGCACGCCATGGACCGCGAAGGCCACCTGGGCATGAGCATGCCCTTCTACACGACGGGCATCGACCTGACGGCCGCCGCGATCCTCGTCGCCCTCGCGATCACCCTCTCCGGGCTCGCCGTCGGCACCGCCGAGTCCCTGGCGAACCGCCGCCGCGGCCTGGCCGCGCAGGTCGCCGCCGGGGTGCCGCGGGCCGTGCTCGGCCGGGCGCTGCTCCTGGAGACGGCGCTGCCGCTGGCCCCCGCCGTCGCGCTGGCGGGCGCGGGCGGCATGGCGATCGGCATCTGGTACGCCTCGGTCGCCGGCGACCACGTCGCACCGGCCGTGCCGTGGGTGGCGCTGCTGGTCCCGGTCGTGGTGTACGCGTGCTGCCTGCTGGCGGCGGCCACCTCGCTGCCCATGCTGCGCCGCTCGGCGCACCCGGCGGAGCTGCGCTACGCGTGACCGCCGGGTGAGTGTCCGGCCCCGGGGGCACGGGGGACCCCCGGGACCGCACCACGCGCGCGCTGCGGGACACGCGAAGGCGCAGGTTGCCGCCGGAGTGCCGCGGGCCTTGCTCGGCCGGGCGCTGCGCCTGGAGACGGCGGCCGCTGGTCCCGGTCGGGGGGCGCGTACTGCCCGTCGGCAGCGGCCACCTCACTGCCCGGTCCCGCGGGCACGGGGGACCCCCGGGACCACGCCGCGCGCCCCGGGGGTGTACGAAAGCCCGGACCGTCAGGCGGAGATGCCGTCGATCCGGGCCAAGGCGTCGTCCGCGCCGAACGGCTGCAAGTACGGCAGCCAGCGCGGGTCCCTATGGCCGGTCCCGATGATGCGCCAGGCCAGACCAGTGGGCGGGGCGGGTTTGTGGCGCAGCCGCCAGCCGATCTCGACGAGATGACGGTCGGCCTTCACATGGTTGCAGCGGCGGCAGGACGCCACCACGTTGTCCCAGACGTGCTTGCCCCCGCGGCTGCGCGGGATGACGTGGTCGACGCTGGTTGCGACGCCACCGCAGTACATGCACCGGCCCCCGTCGCGCGCGAAGAGCGCGCGCCTTGTCAGAGGAACGGGCCCCCGGTAGGGAACCCGTACGAATCGCTTGAGCCGGACCACGCTGGGTGCGGGGACTGTGATGGTCGCGCTGTGCATGTAGGCGCCGGATTCCTCGAGGGAGACGGCCTTGTTCTCCAGTACGAGGATGAGCGCGCGGCGGAGCGGTACGACGCCGAGTGGCTCGTACGACGCGTTGAGGACCAGGACGTGCGGCACGGGTGCCTCCTTGGGCGTCGGCGGCGCGTGGCTCGCGCCGGGACGATCTGTAGTCAGTCTCCCCTCAGGGCTGGTGGAAGCGCCACCATCTCCCGGTAACGGGCTGGGAGTGTTTTCGACCACATCGCATTCATCCCCCGGATCATGGCCTGTTCAAGCGCAGGTGAGCACGGTCTCTCCTTCACGGATCCGGCGTTGGCACACACAATGCCCCGTTAGTGTGGTGGTTCTGCCCGTCCGGTGACCTTTCCGTGACCTGAGCGACATTGACGTCGCACCGGACGGGTGCTTGCGCCTGGAGGTACCTGCCGTGTCCTTGCCCGCCGTCCTACTGGCCGCCGGTGCGTCGCCGTCGCCGTCGCCGTCCCCCTCGGGGACGACGGCCACCGTGCCGTCGCTCCAGGACGCCCAGGAGAGCGCGACGAACGCCGCCAGCTGGGTGGAGCAGAACTGGTCGACCTGGCTCGCCATGGGTCTTCAGATCCTGCTGGTCCTGGTCGTGGCGATCGCGCTCAGAGCGGCGGTGCGGCGGGCGATCACCAAGCTCATCGACCGGATGACCCGGACCGTGCAGGCGGTGGACGGCTCCGCGCTGGGCGGGCTGCTGGTCAACGTCGAGCGGCGCCGGCAGCGGGCGGCGGCGATCGGCTCGGTGCTGCGCTCGGTGGCGAGTTTCCTGATCCTCGGCACGGCCGCGCTGATGATCCTGTCCACCTTCAGGATCAACCTGGCCCCGCTGCTGGCGTCCGCCGGTGTGGCCGGTGTGGCGATCGGTTTCGGTGCCCGCAACCTGGTCACCGACTTCCTCTCCGGCGTGTTCATGATCCTCGAGGACCAGTACGGCGTCGGTGACGTGATCGACGCGGGCGTCGCCTCCGGCGAGGTGATCGAGGTCGGGCTGCGCGTGACCAAGCTGCGCGGCGACAACGGGGAGATCTGGTACGTCCGCAACGGCGAGGTCAAGCGCATCGGCAACCTCTCCCAGGGCTGGGCGACGGCGGGCGTGGACGTCACCGTCAAGGCGCACGAGGATCTGGACCGGGTGAAGGCCACCCTCGACGAGGTCGCCGAGAAGATGAGCAAGGAAGAGCCCTGGAACGAGCTCCTGTGGAGCCCGATCGAGGTGCTCGGCCTGGACAGCGTGCTGCTGGACTCGATGGTCGTGCGGGTCTCCGCCAAGACCATGCCCGGCAAGTCCCTGGCGGTCGAGCGCGAGCTGCGCTGGCGCGTCAAGCGCGCCTTCGACGCGGCGAGCATCCGCATCGTGGGCGGCGCGACGGCCGTCCCGGGGGAGGACGAGACCCCCGACCCGACGGCCGCGGTGGCCGCCCCCTCGGTGTACTCCAACTCGGACTCCCCGCAGGTGGCGGCAGCGACGCCGATAGCTCCGCAGAGGTCGGCGCCTCCGGGCAAGTAGCGGAAGGGCTCGGCACACACGTTCGAGTGAACGGCAGGGGCATCCGGCGCCGAGTGGGCGCTGGGTGCCCCATCGTCCTGCCGGGGCACCCAGCGCGGGCTCAGCCTGGCGTCAGCCCCATCGATCTGTTGATCGCGATCGAGGAAGCGTCGGTGGCGCCGATTCGACCCGAGTACGTCGCGGGGACGGCCATCGTGCCACCGCAACCGAACGACACGGCCCCGTTCCTCACCGTCCGAACCGGCCGGAGGCCACCCGCCCCCGAGGTAACGACTCCGTTGCCTCGGGGGCGGTGTCTATTGACGCCCGCTTCGTCCTGGGCATACCTTCCTCCCACCCAATAGGAAACTTTCCTAACAATGATCGATCAGTGATCACCGGGTGGACGTGATCCCCAGGTCACTGGGAAGCTGGGCAGTTGGAAAGGCAGGTGTCGAACCCATGGCAGGATCCGCCGGCACGCCGGGCACCCCGCGCGTCCTGCGCGCCATGAACGACCGCGCCGCCCTCGACCTCCTCCTGGAGCACGGGCCGCTGTCCCGCACGCGGATCGGCAAGCTCACCGGCCTTTCCAAGCCGACCGCCTCTCAGCTCCTGGCCCGTCTGGAAGCGGCGGGCCTGGTCCTGGCCACCGGCACCAGCGAGGGCCGCCCGGGACCCAACGCGCAGCTGTACGCGGTCAACCCCGCCGCCGCACACGCCGCGGGGCTCGACGTCACCCCGGGCCGGATCCGCGCCGCCGTCGCCGACATCACCGGCCGCACGGTGGGCGAGTACGAACTGCTCACCCCCGGCAGGCGCCCGGAGCAGCCCGTCGTCCGGCAGGTCACGGACGCCCTCGACGGCGCGGTGAAGGCCGCGGGACTGGCCCGGGACGACGTCCACCGGCTGGTCATCGGCACCCCGGGCGCCTTCGACCCGGGCACCGGCCGGCTCCGCTACGCCTCCCACCTGCCCGGCTGGCACTCCCCGACGCTGCTCGACGAACTCGCCGCCACGCTGCCGATGCCGGTCGAGTACGAGAACGACGTCAACCTCGTCGCGATCGCGGAGCAGCGGCTCGGCGCGGCCCGGGGCCACGCGGACTTCGTCCTGCTGTGGAACGAGGAGGGCCTCGGCGCCGCCCTGGTCCTCGGCGGGCGGCTGCACCGCGGCTGGACCGGCGGCGCCGGGGAGGTCGGCTTCCTGCCGGTGCCGGGCACCCCCCTGGTCCGTCAGGTGACCAAGACCAACAGCGGTGGTTACCAGGAACTGGCGGGTTCGCAGGCCATCCCGAAGCTGGCCCGTGAACTCGGCCTCGGCGACCTGCCGTCGGGCCCGTACGCCGAAGTCGCCGCCGAGTTGGTGGCCCGCTCCGCCGATCACGCGGGCGGACCGCACCGGCAGCTGCTCCAGACCTACGCGACCCGGCTCGCCACCGGTCTCGCCTCCCTCGTCTCCGTCCTCGACCCCGAACTCGTCGTCCTCAGCGGAGCCTCCCTCACCGCCGGCGGCGAGGTGCTGCGCGCGCTCGTCCAGGCCGAACTGGAGGAGCTGGCGGCACCGCGCCCGCGCCTGGTCGTGGGCGACGTCCGTGAACATCCCGTCCTGCGCGGCGCGCTGGAGAGCGCGCTGGCGACCACCCGCGACGAGGTCTTCGACACCTCGCGCTGAGCCTCCCGCACCACCCCCTTCCCGCACGACCCCCTTCCCTCATCGCCCCGCCCCAGGGAGACCCCGTCATGCCCGAAGCCATACCCGGAGCTGTCCGAAAGACGGCTTTTGCCCTCACTGCCTCGCTGGCGTTGCTCACCACCGCCTGTACCGGCCAGACCGGCTCGAGCGCCTCCGACGACGCCTCGAAGGACACCACCATCAACTTCTGGCACGCCTGGAGCGCGCCGAACGAGGTGAAGGGGGTCAAGGCGCTGATCGCCGGATTCGAGAAGGCACACCCCAACATCCACGTCAACGTCGTCGGCAACATGACCGACGACAAGATGAACCAGGCGCTGCGCACCGGCGGGGACAAGGCGCCGGACGTCATCTCCTCCTTCACCACCAACAGCGTGGGCACGTTCTGCTCCTCGGGCGCGCTGGTCGACCTCAACCCGTTCTTCAAGAAGTCGGGGATCGACCCGGAGAAGACGTTCCCGAAGGCGATGAACGAGTACACCCAGTTCGACGGCGACCGCTGCTCGGTGCCGCTGCTCGGTGACGCCTACGGGCTCTACTACAACAAGACGGCGTTCAAGAAGGCCGGCATCACCAGCCCGCCCAAGACCTGGTCCGAATTCAAGGCCGACGCGAAGAAACTGACGATCACTCAGGGGAACGGCTACAAGCAGCTCGGTTTCATGCCGGACTACCACGGCTGGGAGACCACGACCGAGCACTATCTGGGGCAGTTCTCCCCGACGTACTTCGACAGCAAGGGCAAGTCGAACGTCGCCAAGGACCCGGCCTTCGCAAAGGCCTTCACGCTCCAGAAGAACCTCGTTGACGAACTCGGCGGATATCAGAAGCTGGAGAAGTTCCGGGCCACGCTCGGCGACGAATGGGGCCCCAAGCACCCCTTCCAGACCGGCCAGGTCGCCATGCAGCTCGACGGTGAGTGGCGGCTCGGCATGGCCCTGGCCGCCAAGCCGAAGTTCGAGACAGGCGTCGCCCCGCTGCCCGTGAACGACGACCAGGCGTCCCAGTACGGCAAGGGCTACATCACCGGCACCATCGCGGGCATCGCCGCCACCAGCAAGAAGCAGAACGCGGCCTGGGAGTTCGTCAAGTACATCACCACGGACACGGACGCGGTGGTGAACTTCTCCAACGCCATCCACAACGTGCCGTCCACACTGGCGGCCCTCAAGTCCCCGAAGCTGAAGTACGACCCGCGCTTCAAGACGTTCCTGGACATCGCGGCGAACCCGGAATCCACCACGGCTCCCGCCTCGATCAACGGCGGTGTGTACCTGACGACGATCCAGCAGTTCGGTTACGACTACGAGAGCGGAAAGGCCACCGATCTCAAGGCGGGCCTGAAGCGGGCCGCCGCGCAGATCGACACGGACATCGCGCAGGCCAAGTAGCGATGAACACGATCACCCTCGCGTCGAAGCGCCGCCGGGCCGGCCTCGTGGCGAAGCGCCGTAGAAGGGCACTGCGCACGGCCGCCTTCATGTCGCCCTGGCTGATCGGATTCGCGGTCTTCTTCGCGTATCCGCTGATCTCCACGGTCTATTTCTCGTTCATGCACTACGACGGCTTCAAACCGCCGACGTGGAGCGGAACGAAGAACTGGAAGTACGTCTTCGAGCACTATCCCTTCTTCTGGCCCGCGATGCGCAACACCCTGTGGCTGGTCGTGGTGATGGTGAGTCTGCGGGTCGTCTTCGGACTCGGCGTCGGCCTCCTCATCACGAAGATCAAGACGGGCACGGGCGTCTTCCGCACCCTCTTCTACCTGCCCTACCTGGCCCCGCCGGTCGCCGCGACCATGGCCTTCGCCTTCCTCCTCAACCCCGGCACCGGCCCGGTGAACTCGCTCCTGGAGAAGGTGGGCATCCCGGCCCCGGGCTGGTTCAACGACCCGACCTGGTCCAAGCCCGCGCTGACCCTGCTGGCCCTGTGGGGCGTCGGCGACCTGATGGTCATCTTCATGGCCGCGCTGCTGGACGTACCGGCGGAGCAGTACGAGGCGGCTGAGCTGGACGGGGCGTCGGCCTGGCAGCGGTTCCGGTACGTGACGCTGCCGAACATCTCGCCGATCGTCATGTTCGCCGTCGTCACCGGCGTGATCCAGACCATGCAGTACTACACACAGCCACTGATCGCCGGCAAGGTCGCCTCGGGCGTGATCCAGGGCGCGGGCACCCAGTTCGAGCCCGGCTACCCGGAGAAGTCCACGCTGACCCTCCCCCAACTGGTCTACAACCTCGGCTTCCAGCGCTTCGACTACGGCTCCGCGTGTGTCGTCGCCCTGGTCCTCTTCGCCCTGTCGATGGTGTTCACCGCGTTCCTGATGCGGCGCCGGGGCGGTCTCATCCAGGCAGGTGAATGACGATGACCCAAGTGCTGGACAAGCCGGTCGGGCTGACGGCTCCCGTCTCCCCCGCCGAGCGCACCGCCCGCCGCAGGGCGCTCCTGGAGTGGGTCGCGATCCACTCCCTCGGCGTGGCGGCCGCCCTCTTCTTCACCCTCCCGTTCGTCTTCGTCGTCCTGACCTCGCTGATGAGCGACAGCCAGGCGCTCAGCCGGGACCTGATCCCGCACACCTGGGAGTGGGGCAACTACCGGAAGGTGTTCGACACCCCGGGCTTCCTGACCTGGTGGAAGAACACGCTGATCTATGCCGGCCTGGGCACCGTCCTGACCGTGGTGTCCTCGATCCCCGTCGCGTACGCGCTCGCCAAGTTCCGCTTCCGGGGCCGCAATCTGTCCCTCATGCTGGTGATCTCGATGATGATGCTGCCCCCGCAGGTGATCATCATCCCGATGTACCTGTTCTGGGCGAAGCAGCTGGACCTGTCGGGCACGCTGTGGCCGCTGATCATCCCGATGGCGTTCGGCGACTCGTTCTCCATCTTCCTGCTGCGGCAGTTCCTGACGACGATCCCGAACGAGTACCTGGACGCGGCGAAGGTGGACGGCTGCGGCGAACTGCGGACCCTGCTGAAGGTCGTCCTGCCGATGGCGAAGCCCGGCATCGCGGCCGTCGCGCTCTTCCAGTTCTTCTACGCCTGGAACGACTACTTCGGGCCCCAGATCTACGCCTCCGAAAATCCGGGCGCCTGGACCCTGAGTTACGGCCTGGAGTCCTTCAAGGGCGCGCACCACACCGACTGGAACCTCACCATGGCCGCCACCGTGCTGGTCATGGCCCCCGTGATCCTCGTGTTCTTCTTCGCCCAGAAGGCGTTCGTCGAGGGCGTCACGCTCACCGGAGTGAAGGGTTAACCACGTATGAAACTCACCGTGGTCGGCGGAGGCTCGACCTACACGCCCGAACTCATCGACGGATTCGCGCGCCTGAGGGACACCCTGCCCATCGAGGAACTGGTGCTCGTCGACCCGGCCGCCGACCGCCTGGAGCTGGTGGGCGGCCTGGCCCGCCGGATCTTCGCCAAGCAGGGCCACGGCGGCCGGATCGTCACGACCGCCGACCTGGACGCGGGCGTCGAGGGCGCGGACGCGGTGCTGCTGCAACTGCGCGTCGGCGGGCAGGCGGCCCGTGAGCAGGACGAGACCTGGCCGCTGGAGTGCGGCTGTGTCGGGCAGGAGACGACCGGCGCGGGCGGCCTGGCCAAGGCGCTGCGCACAGTCCCGGTGGTGCTCGGCATCGCCGAGCGGGTCCGCCGCGCCAACCCGCGCGCGTGGATCATCGACTTCACCAACCCCGTCGGCATCGTCACCCGTGCCCTGCTCCAGGCCGGGCACAAGGCGGTCGGGCTGTGCAACGTGGCGATCGGCTTCCAGCTGAAGTTCGCCGGCCTGCTCGGCGTGACACCCGCCGACGTCCACCTCGACCACGTCGGCCTCAACCACCTCACCTGGGAGACCGGCGTCCGCCTCGGGGGCCCCGAGGGCGAGAACGTCCTGCCCAAGCTGCTGACCGAACACGGCGAGACCATCGCCGGCGACCTGCGTCTGCCGCGCCCGCTCCTGGACCGCCTGGGCGTGGTCCCGTCGTACTACCTGCGGTACTACTACGCGCACGACGCGGTGGTGCGGGAGCTGCGCACCAAGCCGTCCCGGGCGGCCGAAGTGGCCGCGATGGAGAAGGAGTTGCTCGCGATGTACGGCGATCCGGCCCTGGACGAGAAGCCGGAGCTGCTCGCCAGGCGCGGCGGCGCCTACTACTCGGAGGCGGCGGTCGACCTGGCGGCGGCCCTGCTGGGCGGAGCCGGCAGCCCGTACCAGGTGGTGAACACCCTCAACCGGGGCACCCTGCCGTTCCTGCCCGACGACGCGGTGATCGAGGTGCAGGCCGCGGTCGGGCCGACGGGTCCCGCCCCGCTGCCCGTGCCCGAGGTCGACCCGCTGTACGCGGGGCTGGTGGCGAACGTGACGGCGTACGAGGAGCTGGCCCTGGAGGCGGCGCTGCGCGGGGGACGGGACCGGGTGTTCCGGGCCTTGCTGTCCCATCCTCTGATCGGCCAGTACGAGTACGCCGAAGCCCTCACCGACCAGCTGATCGCGCACAACCGGGAGCACCTCGCGTGGGCCTGACCGCAAGTGTCCTCGCCATCGACGCGGGCAACAGCAAGACCGACGTCGCGGTCCTGGCGGCGGACGGCCGCGTCCTGGCCACGGCCCGCGGCGGCGGGTTCCGCCCGCCGACGGTGGGCGTGCCCGCGGCGGTGGACGAGCTGGCGCGGGCGGTGGCCCGGGCCTGCACAGCCGCCGGCGTGGACTCCGTCTCCCATGTCTCCGCCTGTCTCGCCAACGCCGATCTGCCGGTGGAGGAGGAACAGTTGGCGGCCGCGCTGCACGCGCGCGCGTGGGGTGCGACGGTGGAGGTCCGCAACGACACCTTCGCGATCCTGCGGGCGGGGGTCGCCGAGCCCCGGGGCGTCGCGGTGGTCTGCGGCGCGGGCATCAACTGCGTGGGCATGCGCCCCGACGGGCGCACCGCCCGCTTCCCCGCCCTGGGCCGCATCTCCGGTGACTGGGGCGGCGGCTGGGGCCTGGCGGAGGAGGCCCTGTGGTTCGCCGCCCGCGCGGAGGACGGCCGGGGCGAACCCACCGAGCTGGCGCGCACGCTCCCGGCCCACTTCGGGCTGGACTCGATGTACGCCCTCATCGAGGCCCTCCACCTGGAACGCGTCGAGCACCTGCGGCGGCACGAGCTGACGCCGGTGCTGTTCGCGACGGCGGCGGACGGCGACGCGGTGGCACGGGCCGTGGTGGAACGGCTGGCCCAGGAGGTGGTGACCATGGCCTCGGTGGCGCTGTCCCGGCTGGACCTGCTGGACGAGGAGACGCCGGTACTGCTCGGGGGCGGGGTACTCACGGCAGGGCACGCCCAGCTCGACGACCGGATCGGGGAACTGCTGGCCGTGCGGGCGCCGAAGGCCGTGGCACGGGTGGTGACGGCGAGCCCGGTCCTCGGGGCGGCGCTGCTGGGGCTTGACCGGTTGGGGGCGGCGGCCGAGGCGGGGGAACGGGCGCGGAGCCACTGGGAAGCCTGAGGACGCCGGCGGCGCCCCTCCCGTGGAACCGAACAGAATCCCGGCGCGTATTCATGGGCAACGGGGAGGTGACAAAGCCGCCCCCCGCTGCCCAATGTCGGACCCGGCGGTGATACTGGTCGGCAAGCAGATGACCATGGGGGAGGTCAACGTGACACAACCGCCGACGAGCAGCGCGGCGCCACCGGTTCCGGCACAGGCACCGGTACCGGTTCCGGCCCGGACACCGGCGCCCGTCCCCGCGCCGCCCCGGCGCACCGCGTTCGCCGAGGGCGTCGACCGGTTGCGCGCCGCGGCGACCACGGAACCGGGCCGGCTGCGTGTCATCGGTGCCGTGCTGGCCCTGCTGGTCGTCGTGTTCGGCGCGGTCACCGCATGGCAGGAGAGCGACCGGGCGGCCGCGGCCGACGACGTGCTGCACAGCAGCCAGCCGCTCAGCTCGGGCGCGGCCGACATCTACCGCTCCCTGGCGGACGCCAACACGGCCGCGTCCAGCGGTTTCCTGGCCGGCGGTCAGGAGAGCTCGGCCTCCCGCGATCGGTACGAGAACGACATCCGTACCGCCGCGGCGGGGCTCGTCACGGCCGCCGCCGCCTCCGATCCGGGCTCCCCCTCGGAGGCGACCGTCACCAAGCTGAACAAGCTGCTCCCGGAGTACAAGGGCCTGATCGAGCGTGCCCGCACGTACAACCGGCAGGGCTATCCGGTGGGCGGCGCGTATCTGCGGTACGCGAACGAGAAGATGCAGGAGGAGATGCTCCCGGCGGCCGAGGAGCTCTACAAGAAGGAGAACCAGCGGCTGAGCGCGGACTACGCGGACGCCACGCCCTATCCGTGGGCCGCGATAGCGCTCGGCGTTCTCGCGCTGGCCGGGCTCGCCTGGGCCCAGCACCGCGAGTACCGGCGCACCAACCGGGTCCTGAACCACGGCCTGGTCGCGGCGACGGCCGCCGCCACGGTGGTCCTGCTCTGGCTGGTCGTCGGCCACGCCGTCGCCCGCGCGGGCCTCGACGGCTCCTACGACCACGGCGTGCGCTCGCTGAACGTGCTGCACGACGCCCGCATCGCCTCCCTGAAGGCGCGGGGCAACGAGAACCTCAGCCTGGTGGCGCGCGGCGCCGAGACCGTCAAGGTCGGCGACACGACCTACGACGCCTACTACTACGCCTTCGACAAGGACATCAAGGATCTCGGCAAGGGCCTGTCCAAAGCGGCCGGCCTCGCCGACGACCAGGCGGGCACCAAGCCGGTCCAGGCGGCCGAGGGCAACATGACCGAGTGGAAGAAGCGCCACACGTCGGCCCGTTCCGAGGACGAGAACGGCAACTACGAGCAGGCCCTCGACCTGGTGATCGGTGCGAAGGGCGCGACCGGCGAGTGCTTCGACGCCGTGGACCGCAACCTGAAGGACGCGCTCGCGCACGAACAGGCCGAGTTCCAGCAGTCCGCCGGCGACGGCCGCGACGCGATGACGGGCCTCCCGACCGGCGCCGCCGCCCTCGCCGTCCTCGGCGCGGCCGGCGCGGTGTTCGGCATCGGCCGCAGGCTTTCGGAGTACCGGTGACAGGGGGCATGAGCATGCACGCACAGCGAGTGCGGGCCGCGTTGCGGGGCTGGGGCGGGGTGGGCGCGATGGCGGTCGTGTGCGCGCTGGCGCTGGGCTTCGTGCTGTTGTTGCCGCTGAGCCAGTCGCACGGAAGCGGTGGGCAGGACCTCGGCGGGCAGGGTGTCGCCGAGGGGCGTCAGGCTCGGGCCGAGACGTGCTCGGCTCCCGAGAAGCAGACGCTGTCGCCATCGGGCGCGGACGGTCCCACGATCGACAAGATCAAGGCCCGCCAGGGCGACAAGCGCAAGATCATCGTGGGCGTCGACCAGAACAGCTACCGCTGGGGCTACCGCAACCCCAACACCAAAGGCGCGGAACTCGAGGGCTTCGACATCGACCTGGTGCACCAGATCGCCGAGGACATCCTCGGCGACCCGGACGCCGTCCAGTTCAAGGCCATCCCCACCAGCCAGCGCACCGAGGCCGTCAAGACCGGCCGCGTCGACATGGTCGTCCGCACGATGACCATCACCTGCGAACGCCTGGACGAAGTCGCCTTCTCCGCACCGTACTTCAAGACCGGCCAGCAGGTGCTCGCGCCCAAGTCGTCGCCCATCAAGGGATACGGCCCCACGCTGGCGCACCAACGGGTGTGCGCGGCCGCCGGTTCGACCGCCTACGCCCGGCTGGACCACGACAAGATGGCCGGCAAGCTGGTCGCCGTCCCCAACCAGCTCGACTGCCTGGTACGGCTCCAGCTCGGCGAGGTCGACGCCGTCGTAACCGACGCCGCGCTCGCCGCCAGCCAGGCAGCCCAGGACCCGACGGTCGAACTGAAAGGCGACCCCTTCACCACCGACTACTACGGCGTGGCGATGAACAAGGACGCCAAGGATCTGGTACGCCGGGTCAATCAGATCCTGGTGCAGTACCGCGCGAGCGGCTGGCAGGCGTCGTACGACAAGTGGCTGTCGGCGACACTGGGGGCGGACTCCGGCCCGTCGAAGCCACCCGCCCCGGACTATCTGCGCAAGAGCTGACGGGGGCGTCGCGCGGGCGATCTTCGGGCATGAACTCCAGCAGACTTGAGGCGACGGAAGCGAGAGGTGATCGATGGGCGTCACGGACCCCGCCGGGCCGGTGATGGACCGGGACGAGGTGGACCGTGCGCTGGCGCGGCTCGGCGCGGAGCACGAGGCGATCGAGACCTCGTTGCTCGCCCTTCAGGACCACGCGGGCCGCAGACTCCTCGAAGGCGCCGAACTGACCGGCATCACCCAGGAGCGCTGGACGGCCACGGAGGCGTCGATCACGCTGCTGTGGACGTACTTCGACGCGTACACGGCCGCGCTGCGCAGCGCCCGGGAGATCCGCGCCCGGCGCCGCTGGTCCAGCCGCGAGGACCTGGTGGAGCTGACCGAGCTGCTGCGCGGCGAGTCCGTCACGGTCGCGGGCAGCGCGACGGCGACCGCGAACGCGCCGACGCTGCTGTCCGCCCCGGGCCGGCTCAGCGAACAGTTCTCGCTGGCCGGTCTGGTGGACCGGATGAACGAGCTGTACGCGCGCTCGCTGGACATGGTCGTCGCCGCCGACGCCGTGTGGTCGGCGCTGCCCGCCCGGATCGATTTACTGGCCGCGGAGCTCCAGCGCACGCGCAAACTGGCGCACTCGGTCGGCGTGCGCCCCGGAGAGCATCCGGCGGGCGACGACCTGGAGCGCATCACGCGCACGCTGACCCGGCTGCGCGAGCAGGTGGTCTCCGACCCGCTCGCCTTCTGGGTGCCGGCCGAGGGCAGTTCGGCGCCGGGCGGCGGCAGGCCGGACACCACCGTGTACGACCGTGAGGCACGCGCCCTGGAGGACGTACGGCGGGAGATCGACGCCGTACTGACGGTCCGCCAGGACGCCGAGCAGCGGCTGGTGAAGCTGCGGGACGTGCTCTCCCGCGCGGACCGCACGCTCGCCGAGGCCCGCACCGCGCGCGGCGAGGTGCTGGCGAAGATCGCCGCCACGGAGGTGCCGGTGGTCAGCGGCCCGCCGACCGTGCTCCAGGAACAGCTGGCGGCGGCCGCCGAGTACCGCAGACAGGCCCAGTGGCACCGGCTCTCCCCGCTCCTGGAGTCGCTGGAGCAGAAGGCGGAGGACGAACTGCTGCGCGCCCGCGAGTCCCTGACCGCGGTCACCGCACCGCTGGCGGTCCGCGCCGAACTGCGCGGCCGCCTGGACGCGTACAAGGCGAAGGTCGCCCGGCACGGGCTCGCCGAGGACCCGTTCCTCGTCGAGCGCTACGACGCGGCGCGCCGCATGCTGTGGAGCGCGCCCTGCGACCTGCGGGTCGCCGAACAGGCCGTGCTGCGCTACCAGCACGCGGCGGCCGAACTGATCGGCGCGCCGCGCGTGCCGCAGCAGGGCGGGCCCGAGGACCGTAGGGGGGAACAGACGTGAGTCAGGCACAGCAGACGTGTCAGCGGCCGGGCTGCGAGGGCAGTTACGAGGACGTGGGCGGCGGCGAGCTGTACTGCGACACCTGCGGTCTCGCCCCGGTCGTCAGCCCGAGCGGCATGGTGGGCTCGCCGCCCACCGGGATCACCGGCGGCGGCAAGGGCTCCTCCGGCAGTTCCAGCGCGCGTTCCAGCAGCCGCAGTTCGCGGACGTCGTCGCACTCGTCGAAGTCCCGCCGTTCGGTGTCGGGGCGGCTCTCGCGGTCCGTGTCGGGCAAGTCGACGGGCCGCTCGGTCTCGGTGCGCAGCTCCGGTTCCAACGCCGGGTCGTCGGGGCGCAGCAGGCTGGGCGCCGGGCTGGTGACGGTGCCGCAGGTGCCGCGGCCCGACCCGCGCGCGATGGTCCAGGAGAACCCGGAGGTGCCCGAGCGCAAGCGGTTCTGCTCGCGCTCGGACTGCGGCGTGCCGGTCGGCCGGGCGCGCGGGGAGCGGCCGGGGCGCACGGAGGGCTTCTGCACCAAGTGCGGCCACCCGTACTCCTTCGTGCCCAAGCTGAAGGCCGGGGACATCGTGCACGGCCAGTACGAGGTCGTGGGCTGCCTGGCGCACGGCGGCCTGGGCTGGATCTACCTGGCGGTGGACCGCGCGGTCTCCGACCGGTGGGTGGTGCTCAAGGGCCTGCTGGACACCGGTGACCAGGACGCGATGGCGGCGGCGATCTCCGAGCGGCGCTTCCTCGCGGAGATCGAGCACGCCAACATCGTGCGGATCTACAACTTCGTGGAGCACCTCGACCAGCGTACCGGCTCCCTCGACGGCTACATCGTCATGGAGTACGTCGGCGGCAAGTCCCTGAAGGAGATCGCCAACGCCCGCCGCGGCCCGGACGGCAGGCGGGATCCGCTGCCGGTGGAGCAGGCGTGCGCGTACGGCATCGAGGCGCTCGAGGCGCTCGGCCATCTGCACAGCCGCAACCTGCTGTACTGCGACTTCAAGGTCGACAACGCCATCCAGACCGAGGACCAGCTCAAGCTGATCGACATGGGCGCGGTGCGCCGCATGGACGACGACGAGTCGGCGATCTACGGCACGGTGGGCTACCAGTCGCCGGAGGTCGCCGACGTCGGCCCGTCGGTGGCGTCCGACCTGTACACGGTGGGCCGTACGCTCGCGGTCCTCACCTTCGACTTCCAGGGCTACACGAACGTCTTCGTGGACTCCCTGCCCGACCCGGACAACATCGAGGTCTTCCGCCGGTACGAGTCCTTCTACCGGCTGCTGGTCCGCGCCACCGACCCGGACCCGGCCCGCCGGTTCGCCTCCGCGCAGGAGATGTCCGAGCAGCTGACGGGCGTCCTGCGGGAGGTCGTGTCCCTCCAGACGGGACGGCCCCGGCCCGCGCTGTCGACGCTGTTCGGGCCCGAGGTGAAGGTCACCGACACGGAGCTGTTCCCCAAGCCGGCCGGGGACGTGTCGCTGCTGGGGGCGAGAGCGGCGCAGGTGAAGGGCGGAGCCACGCCCGCCGCCCTGCCCGCGGTCCCGGGGCACTCCCCCGACGGCACCGCCGGCCTCGTCAGGCCCGTCCACACGGCCGCAGCCGCCCTCGCCCTGCCCGTACCGCACGTCGACCCGGCCGACCCCAACGCGGGCTTCCTGGCGGGCCTGATGGCCTCCGCGCCGGGTGAGCTGATCGGCGCGCTGGCGGCGGCGCCGCAGCAGACCGTGGAGACGCGGCTGAAGCAGATCCGCGCCCGGCTGGAGCACGGCGACTCCGGGGCCGCGCTGACGTCCCTGGCGCGGCTGGAGAAGGAACGGCCCGACGACTGGCGGGTGGTGTGGTACCGGGGCGTGGCCGCGCTGGTGACCGGGGACTTCGAGGGCGCCGCGCTCTCCTTCGATGCGATCTACGACGCCTTTCCCGGTGAGAGCGCCCCCAAGCTTGCTCTCGGCCTGTGCGCGGAGGTGCTCGGGCAGCTCGACAACGCCGCCGAGTACTACCGCCTGGTGTGGTCGACCGACCCGAGCCATGTCAGCGCCGCCTTCGGCCTGGCCCGCGTGCAGCTCGCGGCCGGGGACCGGCGGGACGCCGTACGGACGCTGGAGTCGGTGCCGGAGTCCTCCATCCACTACACGGCGGCACGCGTGGCCGCCGTACGGGCGCGGCTGAGGCAGCGCACGGCGACCGCCGCCGACACGCCGTTCCTGGAGGACCTGACCGCCGCCGCTGCCCAGGTCGAGGCGCTACAGGCGTACGGTCTGGACCCGGCGCGCCGCGAGCAGTTGTCGGCGGAAGTGCTCGGCAGCGCGCTCGACTGGATACTCTCCGGGGGCGAGAGCACCCAGCCCGCCGCCGGCGGCCGGGTGTTGCTCGGCAGCGGTCTGGACGAGCGGGGCCTCCGCTTCGGCCTGGAGCGCGCCTACCGCACGCTGGCCCGGCTGGCGCCCGGCGGTGAGGAGAGGATCGACCTGGTGGAACGGGCCAACCGTTACCGCCCCCGGACGTGGGTGTAGTTGATGTCGCAGATGCCCCAGCAGGCCGCGCTGTCGCAGTGCCCGAACTGCGCGGAGCCGCTCGAGTCGGATGACCGTTTCTGCGGTGTGTGCGGGTACGACCTGTCGGCGGTGCCCGCACCGCCGCAGGACCACCCGACGCTCACCATGAACGGCTCGGACGGTCCCGGCCGGGTCACCGGCCGGATCCCCGGCCAGGGGGCCGCCTGGCCCGGTGTGCCGGCTCCGGAGGGAGGCTCCGGCACGCCCGCGGCGGCGCACCTGCCGACGGACCTCCCGGGCACCGACTCCGGCGGCTCCCCGCTGCCACCGGACACACCCGCGCCTGAGGCGGTCCCCGCGCAGGCGCCGGGCTCCCCCGCGTCCCCGGTCTCCGGCGTCCGCTTCGACCGGCCCCCGCAGCCCGACGACTACCCGTTGCAGGCGCCCGACCCGCGGGCCGCCGCCGACGCCGCGAGCGCGGCCGAGGAGGCCAAGGTGTGCGTGGCGTGCCGGGCGGGCCGGGTGGACAGCGACGGCTACTGCGAGAACTGCGGGCACGCCCAGCCCCGCGAACGCGACCACATGGAGCAGGAGTCCGGTCCGGTCGCCGCCGTCAGCGACCGCGGTCTGCGCCACCACCGCAACGAGGACGCCTTCGCCGTCGGCCACGCCGCGCTGCCCGACGGCTCGCCCGTGGCCCTGGCGATCGTCTGCGACGGCGTCTCCTCCGCGACCCGCCCCGACGATGCCTCGATGGCCGCGTCCCGGGCGGCGGGCGAGTCGCTGCTGGCCGCCCTGACGCACGGCACCCACCCGCAACAGGCCATGCACGACGCGATCGTGGCCGCCTCCCACGCGGTCAACGCCCTCGCGGACGAGCCCGCCGGGGCACGCGAGCACGCCGTGCACCAGAACGCCCCCGCCTGCACGATCGTCGGCGCGGTGGTCACCTCCGGCCTGCTGGTCGTCGGCTGGGTCGGCGACAGCCGCGCCTACTGGGTGCCGCTGGACCGCGCGGCGCCCCCGGCCCGGCTCTCCGAGGACGACTCCTGGGCCGCGCAGATGGTCGCCGCGGGCCTGATGAGCGAGGCGGAGGCGTACGCCGACGAGCGGGCCCACGCCATCACCGGCTGGCTCGGCGCGGACGCCTACGAACTGGAGCCGCACACCGCGTCCTTCAAGCCGGACCGGCCGGGGGTCGTGGTGGTGTGCACGGACGGGCTGTGGAACTACGCGGAGACGGCCGGGGAGATGGCCGAGGCCGTCCCGCTCGACGTCGCCGCCCGCCCGCTGCACGCCGCCCGGGTCCTGGTCGGCCACGCCCTGGACGGCGGGGGCCACGACAACGTAACAGTGGCCCTGCTGCCGTTCCCGGCCCCGCCGCAAGGGGCAGGATCGGCCTGAGGGGCCGCACACGGGGAGGCCCCGTGCGGACCGGAGGGGACCGGTCCGCATAAAGTCATCGCCCACGGCATCGTGGGTTCGGAGGGGGATTCAGAGCGATCATGGCCAATTTCTCGAAGTCGAACGTGCCGCAGTTCTCGGTGGACGTGTACCAGAACGAGTACCTGCCGGAGAGCGGCCGCGAGGTCAACGCGATCGTCACGGTGACCGCGACCGGAGGCGGGACGATCGGGAGTGCGGCGACGGCTCCCCACTTGTACACCGCCGGCCAGGGCCCGTCCGCCGCCGTGGCGATCATGGTCGACTGTTCGGGGTCGATGGACTACCCGCCGACCAAGATGCGCAACGCCCGCGACGCCACCGCCGCGGCGATCGACACCCTGCGCGACGGCACGCACTTCGCGGTGATCGGCGGCACGCACGTGGCCAAGGAGGTCTACCCGGGCGGCGGCCGGCTCGCGGTGGCCGACGCCACCACCCGGGAGCAGGCCAAGCAGGCGCTGCGCCGGCTCAGCGCGGGCGGCGGTACGGCCATCGGCACCTGGCTGCGGCTCGCCGACCGCCTGCTGTCCTCGGCGGACGTCGCCATCCGGCACGGCATCCTGCTCACCGACGGCCGCAACGAGCACGAGTCGCCGGAGGATCTGAGGGCCGCCCTCGACGAGTGCGCCGGACGCTTCACCTGTGACGCGCGGGGCGTGGGCACCGACTGGGAAGTGAAAGAAGTCACAGGGATCGCCTCCGCGCTGCTCGGCACCGCCGACATCGTCGCCGATCCGGCCGGTCTCGCCGCCGACTTCACGCGGATGATGGAGACGGCGATGGGCAAGGAGGTCGCCGACGTCGCTCTCAGACTGTGGACGCCGGTCGGCACCACCATCCGGTTCGTCAAGCAAGTGGCTCCGACGGTCGAGGAGCTGACCGACCGCCGCACCGAGGCGGGTCCGCGCGCCGGGGACTACCCCACCGGCTCCTGGGGCGACGAGTCGCGTGACTACCACGTATGCGTCGAGGTCCCCGCGGCCGGCATCGGCCAGGAGATGCTGGCCGCCCGTGTCTCGCTGGTCGTTCCGCAGCCTGGGGGCACGGTGCAGAACCTGGGCGCCCAGGGCCTTGTACGGGCCGTGTGGACCGACGACATGACCGCCTCCACCTCGATCAACCCGCAGGTCGCGCACTACACCGGGCAGGCCGAACTGGCGCAGGCCATCCAGCAAGGACTTGACCTTCGCAAAGCGGGCGATTTCGATGGAGCAACGGCCAAATTGGGGCGGGCGGTTCAGCTCGCCAGTGCCTCCGGGAACGCGGATACTGCGAAACTGCTTGCGAAGGTGGTGGACGTGGTCGACGCCGCGACAGGTACTGTGCGACTGAAGGCGAAGGTCGCGGAGGCCGACGAGATGACTCTCGAGACACGGTCCACAAAGACTGTTCGTGTAAAGAAGTGACGTAGAACAACCCGGATCGACCCAGCAGGAACCTGCGAGAGAGGGGGACGCGCCGACATGCCGACCTGCCCGAACGGACACCAGTCGGGTTCCGACGACTGGTGCGAGGTCTGCGGTCACCGCATGGCCGGTGCCGTACCTCCGCCCCCTCCGCCGCCGCCCGCCGGCGGTGGGTACGGGTTCCCGCCGCCGCCTCCCGGTCAGGGTGGCCAGCCCGGCGGGCGCCATCTGTCCTCTGTGCCGAACCATGAGCCGGAGCTCTGCCCGCAGTGCCGCACGCCCCGCGAGGGCGGTGCGCCGTTCTGCGAGGAGTGCCGCTGGAACTTCCTGACCAACACGGCCACCTCCTACACCCCGGCCGCCCCGCGCCCGCCCGCGTCGGGCCCGGCCGCCCCCCGCTTCCAGCCGCCAGGCCCGTCCTACGGCGGCGGCGACTCGTTCGAGTACCAGGGCTCGCGCCCCTCGCAGATGAACCGGCCCGCCGAGCCGATCCCGCCGAACCCCTTCGGCAGCGAGCCGTCCGGCCCGACGCCGTTCGGCGGCGAGCGCGGCCCCGGCGGTCCGGGTGGTCCGGGTCAGGGCCCCGGCCCCCAGGGCTTCGGCGGCGAGCGCGGTCCGGGTGGTCCGGGTCAGGGCCCCGGCCCCCAGGGCTTCGGAGGCGAGCGCGGCCCGGGCGGTCCCGGTCAAGGCCCCGGCCCCCAGGGCTTCGGCGGCGAGCGCGGCCCGGGTGGTCCCGGTCAGGGCCCCGGCCCCCAGGGCTTCGGAGGCGAGCGCGGCCCGGGCGGTCCCGGTCAGGGCCCCGGCCAGGGCGGTCCCGGCGGTCCCGGCCCGTCCGGCTTCGGTGGCGGTCAGGGTCCGGGCGGTCCCCCGCCGTTCGGCCGCGAACCGTCGGGCCCCAGCGGTCATCCCGGTCCGCCCGCCCCTCCCGGTCCCGGCGGTCCCGGCGGCTTCGGTGGCCCCGGTGGTCCCGGTGGCTTCGGCGGGGACCCGTCGCGGCCGGTTCCGCCGCCGCCCGGTCCCGGTGCCACGGCCGGTGGTCCGCCGCCCGCGTTCCAGCAGGCCGGTCCGCCCGCCCCGCCGGCCTTCCCGCAGGAGACCCGTCGGCCGCCGTCGGGCGGTCCGTCCTTCGGCGGCGGTGACGACGACTGGGTGATCTCCCCGCCGTCGTCCGCGAACCCCTCCGGCCCGGGCGGGGGCTACGGCTACCCGCAGCCCGGCGGCACCCAGGCCCCCCAGGCCCCGTCCGGCTACGGCTACCCGCAGGCTCCGCAGGGCCCGGCCACCTGGACGGCGACCATCGGCCCGGACCGCGAGTACTTCATGGCGATGATGCAGCGCTCCGGCCCCGAGGCCACGGGCCTGAATCTGCCCGCGTACTCGCCCGAGCAGCAGCGCACGCTCGCCGGCAACCAGGTCACCATCGGGCGCCGCCGCCACTCCACCGGCGACACCCCCGACATCGACCTGTCGGTGCCGCCGGAGGACCCGGGCGTCTCGCACCAGCACGCGGTGCTGGTCCAGCAGCCGGACGGCAGCTGGGCGGTCGTCGACCAGAACTCGACCAACGGCACGACGGTCAACGGCGGGGAGGAGCCGATCCAGCCCTTCGTGCCGGTGCCGCTCCAGGACGGCGACCGGGTGCACGTGGGCGCCTGGACGACGATCACCATCCGGCGCGGATAGTCGCGGGCCCGGCGCCGGGGCACTGGTCACGGGAGGGGCCAGGTGTGCGGCCCCTCCGGGTCGTCCAGCCAGGCCCACTCGCGGTCGCCGCCGACCGTGACGCCGTACCGCTCGCGCGGGGGCCTGCCCTCGCGCTCCCACAGCGCGTACGCCTCCTGGGGGGTGAGGCTGCCGCGGGTGAGCGCGAGCAGGAAGCGGAACAGCTCCTGCTGGCGGGCCCGAGGAGGCAGCCCCTCCAGGGACATCGGCTCTCGCTCGGGCCGGTGCTCGCCGCGCAGCGGGACGAAGAACGCCGGTGTGGCGAGGAAGTGGCCCTCGGCGTGCCCGGCGTCCCGTACGGTCAGCGCCACCAGGCCGGTGGCGAGCGGCGTCAGGATGCGCGCGCCGGGACGGCACTGGGCGAGCCAGGCGCGCGGCACCGACGGCAGGGCGCAGGTCGCGATGATCCGGTCGAAGGGGGCGCGCTCGGGGACTCCGCGCGCCCCGTCCCCGGTGGCCACGGCCGGGTGGTACCCGGCGGCGGCCAGGTGGCGCCGGGCCGACTCGGTGATCTCCGGCTCCAGGTCGACGGTGGTGACCAGGTCGTCGTCGCCGAGCCGGTGGGCGAGCAGGGCGGCGTTGTAGCCGGTGCCCGCGCCGATCTCCAGCACCCGGTCGCCGTCCCTCACCCGCAGCTCGGCGAGCATCTGGGCCATCAGCGAGGGCTGGCTGCTGGAGGAGAGCAGTTCCCCGTCCCGCAGCCGGGTGGCCAGCGGGGCGTCGGCGTAGGCGCCGCTCAGCCAGCGCTCCCGCGCCTCGGCGTCCGGGCTCTCGCCCCATCTGCGCTCGTAACCGCCGGCGGCGCCGACGTAGTAGTACGGCACGAAGAGGTGCCGCGGCACCGCCGCGAAGACCTCCCGCCACACCGGATCGGCGTTCCAGGCCCCGCTCGCGTCGATCTCCCGCACCAGCGCGGTCCGCGCGGCGGCAGCGAGTTCGGCGAGTCCCTTGTCGTCGTCGAGAGCGTACGAGCCCATGCGTCCACTGTGCGGCGCCGAGCGGCCGGAGGCGAGTGGTCCTAGGGCCTCAGTCCTCGGCCGGGGCGTCTGAGACCATGGGGTACGTGAATGAGATCCGGCGCGGCACGCTTCAGGAGAAGACCTTCTACGAACAGGTCGGCGGGGAGGAGACCTTCCGCCGGCTGGTCCACCTCTTCTACCAGGGGGTCGCCGAGGACCCGCTGCTCAGGCCGATGTACCCGGAGGAGGACCTGGGTCCGGCCGAGGAGCGGCTGACGCTCTTCCTCATCCAGTACTGGGGCGGCCCGACGACGTACAGCGACAACCGCGGCCACCCCCGCCTGCGCATGCGCCACGCCCCCTTCACCGTCGACCGGGCGGCGCACGATGCCTGGCTGAGGCACATGCGGGCGGCCGTCGACGAGCTCGGCCTGTCCGAGGAGCACCAGCGCCAGCTGTGGAACTACCTGACGTACGCGGCGGCCTCGATGATCAACACCGCCGAGTGACCGAGGCGGGCCGAGCCCCGGTCGCGGTCAGCGCACGCTGAGGCCCAGGGTCCCGAGTCCCGCCGTGCGCACGGCGACGGACCCGTACGGCGTGCGCAGCCTGAGCCACGTGCCCGACGAGAACAGCCCCAGGCCGCCCTCGCCGCCGGGTCGCAGGAACCCCAGCGACTGGGCCGCGTGCACGGCCCGCACCGGGAGGCCGGTGTCCGCGACCGTCCGGGACCAGATCTCCCGCCCGATCCGGTCGAGCTCGGCGCGGGTACGCAGCTCGGGCGCCAGCTCCTGCGTACGGGACCGGAATTCGGCGACGGCGGCGGCGACCATGGTCCGCAGGGCGTCGGGCGCCGGCAGTCCCGGCTCCGCCCGCCAGCCGCCGCGCGGCGGAAGCACCCCCGCCCACGGCGGCCCTGTCACCGCGCCCGGGACGACGGCCGTGGCCGCCGTCTCGTCGACGGACTCGAGGAACTCACCCGCGGACACGGTCACGTCCAGTGTGCGGTCCAGTCCGTCCTCGTACGGCTTCTCGAGCCGCACCGCGCGGATCGCCAGCACCTCGAAGGACGGCGGCCGCCCGAACACGGCGAGCGCGGTCCCCGCGGCCTGAAGACGCACGGCGGCCCCACGGTCGTAGTGGAGCAGCCGGGCGAGGAAGGCGGCGAGATCGGTCGCCTCCTTCTCGTCGGCGAGCTGGAGCACCGTCATGCGGCGACGGCCTCCTCCTCGTCGTCCATGTACCCCTGGAGGAACTCCCGCTCCTCCTCGGTGATCCGCCGCGGCCGCTGGGCCTCGAAGTCGAACGGCACGACCACCGTCGAGGCCCGTACATAGACCAGGTCGTCGTCCTTCACCTCGTAGGTGATGGTGAAGGACGCGGCCCTGATCTCACTGACCCACAGCTCGATGTCCACCGGGTGGTGGCGGTGGACGAGCTGCCGCTTGTAGTCGATCTCATGGCGCGCCACCACGGACCCCTGCTTGAACTCCTTTTCCGGGCGGAACAGGAAGTTGATACGGGCCTCTTCCAGGTAGCGGATGAAGACCGCGTTGTTGACGTGCCCGTACGCGTCCATGTCCGACCAGCGGAGCGGGCAGCGGTAGATGTGGCGCAAGACCGATCAGCCCCGGGTCAGCTTCTTGTAGGTGGCGCGGTGCGGACGCGCGGCGTCCGGGCCCAGCCGCTCGATCTTGTTCTTCTCGTACGACTCGAAGTTGCCCTCGAACCAGAACCACTTGGAGTCACCCTCGTAGGCGAGGATGTGCGTGGCGACACGGTCGAGGAACCACCGGTCGTGGGAGACGACGACGGCGCAGCCGGGGAACTCGAGCAGAGCGTTCTCCAGGCTCGACAGGGTCTCGACGTCGAGGTCGTTGGTCGGCTCGTCGAGGAGCAGCAGGTTGCCGCCCTGCTTGAGGGTGAGCGCGAGGTTGAGCCGGTTGCGCTCACCGCCGGAGAGGACACCGGCGGGCTTCTGCTGGTCCGGGCCCTTGAAGCCGAAGGCGGAGACGTAGGCACGGCTCGGCATCTCGACCTGACCGACGTTGATGTAGTCGAGCTCGTCGGAGACGACGGCCCACAGCGTCTTCTTCGGGTCGATGTTCTCGCGGCTCTGGTCGACGTACGAGATCTTGACCGTCTCGCCGACCTTGATGTCACCGGAGTCGGGTGTCTCCAGCCCCTGGATCATCTTGAAGAGCGTGGTCTTGCCGGCGCCGTTCGGGCCGATGACCCCGACGATGCCGTTGCGCGGCAGGGTGAAGGACAGGTTGTCGATCAGCACCTTCTCGCCGAAGGCCTTGTTGAGCTTGTCGACCTCGACGACGACGCTGCCCAGCCGCGGACCCGGCGGGATCTGGATCTCCTCGAAGTCCAGCTTCCGCATCTTCTCGGCCTCGGCGGCCATCTCCTCGTACCGCGCCAGACGCGCCTTGGACTTGGCCTGCCGCCCCTTGGCGTTGGACCGCACCCACTCCAGCTCGTCCTTGAGCCGCTTCTGCCGCTTGGCGTCCTTCGCGCCCTCGACCTTGAGGCGGGTGGCCTTGGTCTCCAGGTACTTGGAGTAGTTGCCCTCGTAGCCGTGCAGACGGCCGCGGTCGACCTCGCAGATCCACCCGGCGACGTTGTCCAGGAAGTACCGGTCGTGGGTGACGGCCACGACAGTGCCCGCGTACTTGGCGAGGTGCTGCTCCAGCCAGTTCACGGACTCGGCGTCGAGGTGGTTGGTGGGCTCGTCGAGGAGCAGCAGGTCGGGCGCTTCGAGGAGCAGCTTGCACAGCGCGACGCGGCGCTTCTCACCACCGGAGAGGTTGGCGACGGGCCAGTCGCCGGGCGGGCAGCCCAGCGCGTCCATGGCCTGCTCGAGCTGGGCGTCGAGGTCCCAGGCCTCCGCGTGGTCGAGCTCCTCCTGGAGCTTGCCCATCTCGTCGAGCAGCGCGTCCGAGTAGTCGGTGGCCATCAGCTCGGCGATCTCGTTGAACCGGTCGAGCTTGCCCTTGATCTCGGCGACACCCTCCTGCACGTTCTCCAGGACGGTCTTCTCCTCGTTCAGCGTGGGCTCCTGCATCAGGATGCCGACGCTGTAACCGGGCGTGATGAAGGCGTCGCCGTTGGACGGCTGCTCCAGCCCGGCCATGATCTTCAGCACGGTCGACTTACCGGCACCGTTCGGACCGACGACGCCGATCTTCGCCCCCGGCAGGAAGTTCAGGGTGACGTCGTCGAGGATCACCTTGTCGCCGTGCGCTTTGCGCGCCTTGCGCATGGTGTAAATGAACTCAGCCAAGAGAAACCGTCCGGCAGCTTGAAATCTGGCAGTGGGCAGATACACCCCATCTTGCCCGACGGCTACCCCTGGACGGAAACCCGTTGGGCTGGGGGCTTCTGACCTGGGGCTTCCCTACCGCGGCCGTTGCCGCACCTGTCGCTGCCCGAGCTACCGCCTTGCTTCGCTGAAGCACTGTGACGGTCCAGGGGCACCGGCCGCGGTCGGCCAGTCGTCGGAAGCTGGTCGGCCAAGGGCCCGGATACGGCGATCGGAGTTGGGTGCGTGCGACCGATGTCCTATATCACACATATAGGACATATGTGGCAGCATTGCGTATGTGGCATCCGGTGCTGAAGACAGACGAGAGGAGTGCATCATGATCGCCAAGCTGCTCGGCAAGCTGTCCTTCGCCCGCCACTACGGTGCGTACGGGGAACACGAGTGGGACGCGTACGCCGGCGACGACTCGGCCTGACCGCACTGCCGGCGGGCGCCCCCGGGCGTCCGCCAGCCACACTGCCGGCGACATCGGCCTGACAGATAAGAGAGTCAGGGACGATCTCATGGGCCGAACGAATGAGCCGCCGCGGTTGCCCGAAGGAGGCTTCGCGGCCTGGAGCCGCGACCGGCTGGCAGTGGCGCGCCGTGGCGCTGACGAGTGCGGGGACGTCTGGCAGCTGGAGCAGGGTGTCTACGTAGCCGCTTCGGCCGAGCCGTGTGAAGAAGTCCTGCGCCGCGCGCAGGACTACCCCAAGGCGCCCTCACCACTCTTCCCGCCCTTGAAGCGGTCGAGCGGAGCACCGACGCCTGAGGAGCGTGCGCGCGCTCACGCCGCCCGCATGCGCGGACTACGCCCGCATGCGGTTGCAGCCCGGATCGGTGAGATCGCGCCCGGCGCCGCTCGATTTGCCGACCAGTGGCCCGCCGGCCAGGACGTCGAGATTCTGCCCCCGGTCCGGCACGCCCTGGCAGAGATCGGTATGCGCTACCTCTTCTCCGAAGACGCTCCCACCCTGCTGCCCTTTGCCCAACAGCTCTTCCTGGCCCGGGAGGTGCTCGTACGCCCCTCGCGCTGGATATTGCCGCGCTGGATCCCCACACCGGCACGGCGGTTCCGTACACGGCAGCAAGTCGCCTTCACCAACGCTTTGCGGCCCATCGTCCGCCGGCGCCGGTCATCGGGCCGACTCGGTGACGACATGCTGGGACAGATACTCCAGCCCTCCTCCCGCCACGGCCTACTGCCGGAAGAGGCCATCCTCGACACCCTCCCCGGAATCACCGTCGCCACCTTCGAGACACCTTCCCGGGCAGCCGGATGGATTCTGCTCTACCTGGCCCGGTACCCCCAGGCAGCCGGCCGGGTCGCGGACGAAGCCGCCTTGCTGCCCGCAGACCCCGCCGCGACGACCAGCACCCACCTCGACGGCCTGCAATACACCCAGGCACTGGTACGCGAGGTGCTCCGACTGCACCCCCCGAGCTGGCTACTGACCCGCCGCGCCGCGCGAGAGACCCAGCTCGCCGACTACACCATCGCCGCCGGGTCCACCGTTCTCGTCTGCCCCTACACCGCCCACCGCGACGCACGGGAACACTCCGACCCGGACCAGTTCCAGCCCGAGCGCTGGCTCGATCATTCGGGCTCGCCGGCGGAACCCGGGGTATTCCTCTCGTTCGGTACCGGGCCGCATGGCTGCGAGGGAGCCGCTCTGGCCATGGCGATGCTGACGCTCCTGACCGCGCAGACCGCCCGCCGCTTCCACTTGAGCGAGCCGCCCGGACCGGAACCCAGCTACCAGGTCACCACCTTCGAAGGTCTCACGACTGCCGGCTTGCGCCTGCGTGCCACTTTGCGCAGCTGAGGGCAGTCCTGCTTGCAAAGAGATCAGATGAAAGACATGGGAACGGCCCTACAGCTGACGATCTTCGTCGAGGAAAGCGACACCTGGCAGCACAGGCCCCTGTCCGCCGAGATCGTGCACCGCGCCCATGAGGCGGGGCTGGCCGGTGCGACGGTCCTCCGTGGAGTCGAGGGATTCGGGGCCTCATCCGTGATACACGGCCCGCGGCTCCTGTCGCTCAAGCAGGACCTGCCGCTGGCGATCATCATCGTCGACGACGAGGAACGCGTGCGCCGCTTCGTTCCGGTACTGCGCGAACTGGTCGACGAAGGGCTCGTGATCGTCGAGCGGATCGAGGTCGTCCAACGCGCGGAGCGGGATCCCGTTCAGGCGCGTGCCTGAACGGGCTGTGGGGGTTGTGGGGCTCGTGGGGACTGTGGTCTAGCCGAAGGCGGCCTGGGCGAAGGTCATGCCGATGAAGACGGCTCCCAGCCCGGCGATCACCGAGGCCACCACGTTGGCGGCGGCGAGGAAGCGCGCTCCGGCCTCGACCAGGCTGAGCGTCTCGTAGGAGAACGTCGAGTACGTGGTCAGGGCCCCGCACAGGCCCGTGCCCAGGAGAAGCTGGATGCTCTGCGAGCCGGATCCGGTGAGCGCCGCTCCCGCCAGCGTGCCCAGGATCATCGATCCGGTGACATTGGCGGCGAACGTTCCCCAGGGGAACGTACTGTCGTGGTGCGCCTGGACGGTCCGGTCGATCAGATACCGCAGGGGGGCGCCGACGGCTCCCCCGAGGATGACGAGCAGATACCTCATGGGGCCGCGGTCTCCCGGCCCTTGTAGTGGACCACCTCCACTTCCTGCATGGTGATGAGGCCGCTCACGGGCAGTTCTTCGAGCTGGGACATGAACGCCCGGATGCGGTCTTCCTCGTCGACGATGACGACGGCCGTCGGCAGGTCGTCGGCCATGGACAGCAGTCGTGTGGTGTGCACGACCGATGTCGCTCCAAAACCCTCCACACCCCGGAAGACCGTCGCCCCCGCCAGGCCGAAGGCATGGGCGCGGTGCACGATTTCCGTGAACAGGGGCTTGTGGTGCCAGGTGTCCGTGTCGTCGACGATGATCGTCAGGCGCAACGCGCGTCCGTGGAGTCTCATGATCACGGTCCTCTCGTCACCAGGATGCGCCGGATGGCGACCATGCCGGTCTTCGCGGCGGCCAGTGCGATGACCACGGTCGCCGCCAGGTAGGCCAGGGCGATGCCGGCCCTGTCCGCACGCACCAGACGTTCGATGTCGACGCAGTACGTGGAGAAGGTCGTGAAGCCGCCCAGAACCCCCGTGCCGAAGAATGGGCGCAGCAGCGGGTGCACGGTGAGGACTTCCGTGATCAGCACCATGAACATGCCGATGACCAGGCATCCCACCCCGTTGACACCCAGCGTCGTCCACGGGAACCCGGCCTTGCCCGTCGGCCAGAGCAGTGCCGCTTCGTAGCGGGCGGTGGCACCGAGGGATCCGCCCACGGCGATGACTGCCAGTACCTGGAGGTACCTGCGGCGGGCCTCCCGGCGCACGCGTGCCTGTGCCGCCGCGGACTCTTCCACCGCTGCGGTCGCAACCGAGTGCTGCCCAGGCTCATCACTCACGTCGCCTCGCCCCACATACTCCGAGGCCATCCAGCTCAAGGCGAACCTTTAAACCAACCCTAAACCTTGACCCGGGGGGCGCCAGACGACGTCTGGTACGGCCGCTTCCCGGACTCCCGTTTCTAGGACTCCCGCCGCCGGAGCACCACCAGCACCCCGCCCCCGATGACCACCAGCCCGATCGCCACGCCCGCGATCAGCGGGGTGATCGCGGAGCCGCCCGTCGCGGCCAGGTTCGTGTCGGTGGTCGTGCCGCCCACTGACGCGGGGCTCGGCTCGCTGAGTGTCTGGACCGCGTCGCCTGCTTCGTCGGACTGGGTGTGGCAGTCCAGGACCCCCGTGAAGCGCTGCTGGAAGCCGTTCGGGCCGGTGATGGCGAAGTCGTAGGCCTGGTCTTCCTGGAGGGGGATCGTCACCGTGCGGGTGGCGCCCGCGGGGATGGTGTACTCGGTTTCCATCAGCGAGAACGTGAACGGTTTGTCGCCCGTGTTGGCGCCGGTGATGTCCAGGACGCCCTTGGCACAGTTCTCGGTGGCCGACAGCGCCGGTATCGCGCCCTTGGCCGCCCAGCCGGCGCTCGCGGTGGCGGAGACCGTCGACTCGCTGGAGCCGGCCAGGATCTGGGTCTGGCTGCGGCTCTCGGAGGTGAAGGCGCGGCCGACCGGGACGCTGGTCGATGCCTGCACCGTCAACTCGGCCGATCCTCCCCCACTGCTGAACGCGTGGGCGGTACCCCCAGCCGCGTCCTCGGGGACGTCGAAGAAGAGGCGGCTGCCGTCCGCGGCGGACGTGACCGGCTTGCCGGTCTTGTCGACGATGCGGACGCCGGTGATCGCCGCGTCGGCCGGCGGTGTCACCGTCACGCTGCGCGCATTGGTGTGCACGGTCACCGGGCCGAGCAGTCCGCCGGGCCGGCCGGAGACCGCGGGCGGGTCGAGGGTGAGGGAGGCGTCGGGCTCCGCGATGGAGCGGGCGCTCTTCTCCAGGTAGTCCGCGAGCTTCTCGGCCTGCGGGTCGACCGCCTCGACGTCGGCGCCGTCGGAGTAGCGCCAGACGGCGACCTGTGTGCCCGCCGCGGCGTCCTGCTCGGTGAGCCCGCGGACACCCGCCCGGCCGGCCAGCGCCGCGAGGTCGTTGACCTGGGGGTAGGAGTTCTGAAGGATCCAACGGATCCTGCCCGCGTTCTTGTTGGTGCCGAGCGAGGTCTCGCTCCAGGGGGCCTCCTGGTACTTGGCGTCCTTCTGCGTGGGGTTGCGCAGGTCGACGCAGTACGTCTGGAGGGTGCCGCCGCCCTCGACGGACATCTCGAACAGGCCCGCGGACACCCGCTGGTCGCCGCCGTCCTCGTGGATCACGGCCTCGCCGTACGTCTTCAGGCCGCCGATGGTGGCGGTCGCGCCGCCCTGGTGCTGCGACGTCCCGTCGGCGGCGGCCGCACCGGCTCCGGCCAGCAGGCCGGCGGCCACCAGCCCGGTGACCAGGGTCGCGGCGGCGAGGCGGGCCGGCCCGCGTCCGCGCGCGGAACGCGCGGACGCTGTGGCGCACCCCGAGGACCCAGAGAACGCAGAAAGCACTAAATTCCCCTTCGAGCAGGACCCGTTGACGTGGGGGGAACGGTCCCACCAGCAGAATCAGCAGCCCCGAGAGCTACGCCCGGCATCTTATGGATCAAGCGCACCGCGCTTGGCGGTCATATCGTCGGATGACCGATCCGACTCGGAATCGTTATCGCGGCTGTGGCTGACGTCACGTCACCGTGGCCGGTTCCGGCTGCTGTTCCGCGGGCGGTGTCTCCCACGTGGGTTCCGGCCGGCGCGGGAGCGCCGCCTCGGGCCTGGGCGCGCGCAGGAAGGCCGAGGTGCCGCGGGCCATGTCGTGGCCGATCGCCGCGGCGTCGATGTCCGCGGAGACCCACTTCTGCCCGTCGCGCGTCTCCTCACGCACCTTCAGCCTGCCGTGGACGACGACGGGATCGCCCAGGTTCAGCGAGGCCGCCGCGTTGGCGGCCAGCTGACGGTTGGCCCACACGGTGAAGTAGTTCGTGCTGCCGTCCGTCCAGACGTTCTTCTCGCGGTCCCAGTAGCGCGGCGTCGCCGCCAGCCGGAACCGCACCGACGGGCCCGAGGCCAGGTCGCGGTACGTCAGCTTCGTCGCCACGTTGCCCACCACGCACACCATCGTCTCGTTCATCGCGGATCCCTCCCTCACGCGTACGGGCCCGTCCCGTACGGCTGCGTCCGGTCCGTCGATCGCGTATCGCCGCCGCAGAGCGTCGTGCGTCGCGATCGCCGTGGGACCAGACTGCCGCCGTCGGGACGAGCCCGCCGAGCGCTGTGGACCACCGGCCGGCTGTGGAGAACTCCCTCACCCGGACGAGTGGTTCACCCTCCCGATGGCAGGGATCACCCCACTGTCGCCCCCGCCCTCGTCACCCGCCCGTACTGCTCCCGCACCTCCCGGTACCGCAGCAGCTCCGCGGCCACCGGATCGAGCACCCGGGCCCGGCCGCAGCCCGCCGCGGCCTCCCGTAGCCGGCGTTCCGCCTCGAGGCCGTAGCGCCGTGCCGGGCCCCGTGCCGCCATCCGGCAGCCCCATTCGACGAGCGGCCCGCCGACGATGCCGGACACCATCAGCAGCACCGGCACGCCCAGATTGGGCGTCATGACGCCGACGATCTGCCCCAGCAGCCACAGGCCGCCCACGATCTGAAGAAGGGTCATCGCCGCCTGGGCCAGCACGGCCACCGGCCACCAGCCCGGCCGCGGTGGGCGCCCGGCCGGCATTCCGGCCCGCGCCGCCAGCTCGTCCAGCGTCTCGGGCAGCCCCTGGGAGCCGCGTACGGCCGCCTCGCGCACCGCCTGCGCCCAGGGTGTGGGCAGCCCCGCCGAGGCCCGGTCGGACACCGTGCGGACCGCCTGCTCGACGCGCTGGCGGGCGGTGGCCTCCTCGTCCGCCGGGGGACCCACGGGAAGCCGTCCCGTGGTGGGTTCGTGCCGGCCCTGGCACCACCGCCACAGCCGCATCCAGGGCGTGCCGCAGGCCCGGTTGGCGTTGCGCAGCCAGGCGCGTTCGGCGGCCTCGCCGGCGGCGGTGGCGCCCACGGCGTCCGCGAGCCGGGCGGCGAACTCCTCCCGCGCGTCCTCGCTCAGCCCGATGCGCCGCCCGGTGGCGTACACGGGCCGCAGCCGGTCCGCGGCGGCGTCCACGTCGGCCGCGATACGGCGGGCCGCCGCACCGCGCTCGGACACGAACTGCCCGAGCGCCTCACGCAGATCGCCGATGCCGTCCCCGGTGAGCGCGGACAGGGCCAGCACGACGGCGCCCGACTCGCCGTACTCCCCCAGGGCGACGCCGTCCTCGTCGAGCAGCCGCCGCAGGTCGTCCAGGACCTGGTGGGCGGCCTCGCCGGGGAGCCGGTCGACCTGGTTGAGGACGACGAACATGACCTCCGCGTGGCCCGCCAGGGGCCGCAGATAGCGCTCGTGGAGCACCGCGTCGGCGTACTTCTCGGGGTCGACGACCCAGATGACCGCGTCGACCAGCCGCAGGATGCGGTCCACGTGCTCCCGGTGCTCGACGGCCGCGGAGTCGTGGTCGGGCAGGTCGATCAGGACCAGCCCGCGCAGCTGGTCGTTCTCCGCGCTGAGCATCGGCCGGCGGCGCAACCGTCCGGGGATGCCGAGCCGGTCGATCAGGGTGGCCGCGCCATCGCTCCAGCTGCACGCGATGGGCGCGGCGGTGGTCGGCCGCCGTACACCGGTCTCCGAGATGGCGACCCCGGCGAGGGCGTTGAACAGCTGCGACTTGCCGCTGCCGGTGGCGCCGGCGATGGCTACGACGGTGTGCTGGCCAGAGAGCTTGCGACGAGCCGCCGCCTCGTCGAGGACCCGGCCCGCCTCGGCGAGCGTCCGGCTGTCGAGCCGGGTGCGGGAGAGCCCGACCAGTTCGCGCAGGGCGTCGAGGCGTGAGCGCAGGGGGCCGTCGTAGGCGAGGGGGGTGACCGGCTGGGCGCTGGGCTTCCTGGTGTCGAAGGCGGAGACCTGCTCGGCGGCGGCCGCGGCGGTGGTCTCGGTCACGCGCCGGGCGATGAGGCCGTCGTCCCAGACGTCCACGGGGTCGTCCGCCGGTTCGGGGGCGGCGGCGTCCCGCACGCGCGCGTGCTGCCCGTTCCGCGCCTGCTCGCCCTTGTCCGTCGCCTCGCTTCCGTCCGCGTCCTGCGCGGCCTGCGCGGCCAGCGCGGCCAGCGCGGTCTTCGCGGCGGTCTCCTCCGGGCGGGCCGGACGGGGGGCGCCTGGTGACGAGTCCTCGGCGGGGTGGCCGTTCCCCTCGCTCACGGGAGTGGGGGGCGGCTCGTGGGGGGCCGCTTCGGCGGTGGGATCGGGGGCGCTGTGATCGGCGCGGTCGGCGCTGCTGTCCGCGCTAGGGGCCGCGTCGCGCTCCGCGTTGCGATCCGTACCGCGGTCCGCGTTGCGATCCGTACTGCGGTCCGGGCCACGATCCGTACGGCGGTCCGTACCGCGGTCCGTACCGCGGTCGGGGCCGCGATCCGTACTGCGTTCGATGGGGTCGGCCTGACCCATGCGACCGACGTGGTCGATGCGGCCGGGTTGATCGTCCATGTGACCTGTGGTCTCCATGTGCCCGGTGGTCTCCATGTGGCCGGTGGTCTCCATGTGGCCGGTGTGGTCCTGGTCAGTGACGGCGGTCACCGGTCACCTCTCCTTCTGCAGCACGGACAGCGCGGCGATGAGTTCGGCCTGGGGTTCGGGATGGACCTCGAGGGCGTCGAGCGGGGCGAGACGGCGTTCGCGTTCGCCGTGCATGACACGGTCCACGTAGTCGGCGAGCAGCCGTCCGGCGCGGTCCCGCAGCCGCAGCGCGCCGTGGGCGCCGATCCGCTCGCCGAGCCCCTCGCTCGCGGAGCGCGCCCGGCGGCCGCCGAGCAGCGCGGTGGCGACCAGGGCGGCGACGACTTCCGGGTCCGGGGCGACGCTGCGGTCGAGCTCGCGCACCTCGTCCTCGGCATACTCCTCGAGCTCGCGCCGCCAGCGTCGTACGGCGAGTCCGATGCGGTGTTCGGCGCTCTCCGGGGACGGATCCCGTTCGGTGAGACCGGGGGAGTCCGCGGCCGGCTCGCGCCGCCAGGAGTCGTCCACGCGCTCGTCGGCGGCGGTGACGGAGCACAGCAGCAGTGCGGCCAGGCTCTCCGCCAAGGCGTCGAGGAGTTCCCCGGCTGTGCAGTCGAGCGGGAAGGCGCGCCAGCGCTTGAGCGCGTCCCCGGCGAGTACGGCTCCGCCCTGGAGCCGTCCCCGTACGCGCGCGTGCTCGCTGTCGTACGCCGCGTCTACGGCGGCCGTGAGCCGCAGGGCGGCCGCGTACTGGGCGGAGGCGGCGGCGGCCAGTTCGGGCAGCCGCGCCTTGAGCGAGTCGAGGAGGCCGTACGCCGTGCGCCCCATGACGTGCTGCCGGGATCCGGGATCGTGCGCCTGCTGGAGGAGCCAGGCCCGCAGCGGGGCGACGGCGGTGGCCGGCAGCAGGCCCCCGCCCCAGGCCGACTCGGGCAGCTCGGGCACCGTGAACCGGGGTACGTCGCCGAGTCCGGCCTTGGCCAGCAGCGCGCCGTACTGCCGCGAGACCTCGGAGACCACCTGGTGGGGCACCCGGTCGAGGACGGTCACCAGGGTGACGTCGTACTCCTTCGCGGTACGCAGCAGATGCCAGGGCACCGCGTCGGCGTACCGGGCGGCCGTGGTCACCATCACCCAGATGTCGGCCGCGCAGATCAGTTCGGCGGCGAGGACACGGTTGTCGGCGACCAGGGAGTCGATGTCCGGCGCGTCGAGCAGGGCGAGCCCGCTCGGGAGGCTTTCGGCGGTCTCGATCCGCAGCACGCGCACGGGATCGTCGTTGGGGATCGCGAAGTCGTCGCCAGCGTCCCGCTGGGGCGCCCACGCGCGATTGAGGTCGGGCAGCACCCGCATCCCGCTGAACCAGTGATGGTCCTCCGGGTTGCAGACCAGCACCGGCGTCCGGGTCGTCGGCCGCAGCACGCCTGCCTCGCTGACCCGTCGCCCCACGAGGGAGTTGACCAGCGTCGACTTGCCGGCCCCGGTCGAACCTCCCACGACTGCCAGCAACGGCGCTTCGGGCTCCCGCAGGCGGGGCACCAAGTAGTCGTCGAGCTGCGCGAGCAGTTCGTCGCGGTTGGCACGCGCGCGTGGGGCCCCCGCCAGGGGCAGCGGGAAGCGTGCGGCGGCGACACGGTCGCGCAGAGCGGAGAGTGCGTCGAGCAGCTGAGGCCGTACGTCCAAGGTCACCACATGCGAAGAATGCCCAATTTTGGGGGAATTCTGAAGCATATAGACGTGTCTGCGTGCCGACAGAACAGAAAGGGCACAAGGGACGACTGGGGCACGGGCACAGTCCAGGCATAACGAGTGCACAACACCCGATGGCGTCGGACGCCAAAAGCGGTGCACGATTCGTACCTGCCTGCGATTATCAGGACCGCTTCACCGAACCTCCACATCGAGCCACGGAGGCGAAGCAACAGGGACAAGGAACCGGGAGCCCTATCCTTGTCCCCGGCCCCCGTAGCTCAGTGGATAGAGCAGGCGCCTTCTAAGCGCTTGGCCGCAGGTTCGAGTCCTGCCGGGGGCGCCCATGTTCCGCCCTCCTTCGGGAGGGCGTTTTTGCTGGTCAGGACGGGTGCCGACCGACACGACGAAGCCCCGGACACCCCCTTGATGATCAAGGGCAGACTCCGGGGCTGTCCGGCTGTCACCGGGCTTTCGCGGGTGGCTGTGTCGAATGCGTGTCGAAGTTCTCGAACGGGCGAGGATCAGCCAGCGCCCGGCACCTCCGGCTCCGGGAGATCGCCCGCGGCTTCCAGCCGCCGTTTGAGGTCCGGCAGCTGCGGCGGGATTCCGTCGTCGAGCCACTTCGTCAGGCGCGTGTTCCGGTTGTCCCTTACGGGCGCTGCGCCACGCCCGACGGATGACGGATCCGGCGAGGATGCCGCCGGTCTCCCCCTGGAAGAGCAGATCACCCGGCTGGAGCTGTTCGTCCTCGATGTGCTGGCGCAGGATGCGCGTGAGCCGGCAGGTCGATCGGTGCGGAGACCGGCGAGGACTCCGTGCAGGCAAGGTGCGTGCCGATACAGCAGGCAGTCGACCGGTAGGGGACGGCCCAGGCATCGGCGATCTGGGGCTGTCGGCGAGGAGGCATCAGCCGACTCCGGCGAGTCGCGACCAGGCTTCAGGCCCTCCAGGCCGCCGGCCGTCCCCGCCTTCCCTTCGACCGCTGACGCGGCGACGGCGGTGCGGCCGTTCAGGCTGGTGCCGAGGAGCCCGAACCGATCGGCCTCGGCCACCACTTCCAGGACCTCCCGCCATAAGTCGGCGGAGAGCGATTCCGGTACCTCCGCTTCGACCGACGGTGTACCGGTCGTGCTCCTCCACGCGTGTGGCAAGCCCGACGGCGGACAGCCCGCCGACGAACTCCGGCGGCGGATCGAGGAGCACGTATGGGAGCCAGGGGATCGTCTGCCCTCCCGCGCTCAGATCGGCCAGGAGTGCTGCTGATTTCCCAGGGTGTGCTGGAGGGCCGCGCCGGTACGGGCACGTACGTCGCCGAGCCCCGGCAGCGGGTGCGAGTGGTTCGTTCCTCCGCGCGTGAGCGGCCCGACGGATCGCCGTTCCGGGCGGACATGAAGGCCTTGGGCAGCCAAGGGGATTGGGAGAGCCGGACCGATGCCAAGGTGTCGGCTCCGGCGGACATCGCGACGCGGCTCGGCATCGCCGAGGGCGACCTGTGCGTCCGGACGACGTACGAGTTCCTGGCCGACGGCAGGCCGGTGCAGCTGTCGACGAGCTGGGAGCCGTACGACCTCACCGCCGGCACTCTCGTCGTCCTCCCCGAGGGAGGGCCGCACGCCAGGGCGGGTGTCGTGAACCGCATGGCCGCGATCGGCGTCACCGTCAGCCATGCCGTGGGACAGCCGGAACCGAGGCAAGCGACCAGCGAAGAGGCGTCGCTCCTGGGCGTCCAGAAGGCCGCGCTTGTCACGCACATCCGGCGTACTACAGCGACCAGGGGCGCCCGGTGGAGACGGCGGACATCGTGGCGCCCGCCGCTCACTGCGAGATCGTCTACGAGATCCCGATCAACCGTCACTGATGGCTGTCCCGCAAACGCGAGACGATCTCGCCAAGGACTACGGCGCCCACTTCCGTGGTGAGAGCCACTGGTACCGGTGCACTGGTTGAGCCAAGCTGCGGCACATGGACTGGATGCCGCTCCTCTCGACACTGACCGGTGCCGTCATCGGCATCACAGCCACTTTGATCGCCGATCGCGACCGGTGGCGGCGGGAGGAGGCCAGGCATGCGTTGGAAGTACGGCGCGAGGTGTACACGGAGTTCGTGTCCGCCCTCAAAGCGGCAGGAGAAGAGATGCGGGCCGTCGCCTTGGGCGATCACATGTCCGAGTCGGCGCGTGATGCGGCCGTGAGGGAGGCCGTCCGTGGTACCGGCCTCTATACAGCCAGTGAACGCCTTTGGCTCGTGGGCCCGCCGCAGGTTGTGGCGGCGTGTAACGAGGCATTTCACGGCCTGCGCGCGATACGCGACGCTTACGCTCGGGGGGTGGCAGTCGGCTCCGCCGAGGAAGCGTCCCTGGTAGGAAGGCGTCGCTCGGCCATGGCTCAGATGCGTCGTCTCATGCGTGAGGACCTAGGTTTTGGGCCCCTCGGGATCGAGTGATCGTCACCAGACCCCGAGAACAGGCATGTTCAGGCAGCTTGCGCCGTCGGGCCGGCCGCGACAGCCCGTCCCTCACGCCGACGGGTGCCCTGTCAGCCATTCTTCTTCCGCGATGACCTTTCGGCCGCTACTCTCGCAGAAGCGTGATTCTCCGTTTTCACTCTGCGGTAGATCAACTGGAGGGCAGATGGTGCGCCGGTGGATTCCCGACACCAGTGAGATCGAAGTGGCGTGCACTGAGAAAGCGAACGATCCGTCGGAAGCCGCCGATCTTCTGATAACTGGGGAAGAGTCAGAGGTGGCGCTCAGCAATTCGCTCACCGAGGGCACGGCCTGGCAGCTCGTCAACGGGACATCGGGGTCTCTGGGCGTCGTGGGCAAGAGTGTCTGGCGCCGTCGGTAGTCGGGTATGGGCGCGCTGTCCGCTACAGTGGCGATATTGCTACTGATTGCGTTTCTCGTTCTCATTCTTTCGCTCGTGGCGTCGATTATTTCTTCGGCCTTTCCAGGGAAGATCAACCCTGCACCGCTCACCATCGCTCCGGACTGGCGCCTCTTCGGTCCTCGCCCCATTTCTACCGACCGTCACCTGGTCGCACGTCGCCGGGATCGAGGGAGCAGCCATTTCACGGCATGGGAGACGCTGTGGAGCCAACAAGGGCCCCGGCCGACCCGTTTCCTCTGGAATCCCGACCGACGTGTGACAACAGCGCTGTTCCAGTTGGAAAGCCAACTGTCCAAGGCTGCCAGGTCGAACCGCGCCGTGACCGAATCAGCCGCTTATCTGGCACTACGGGACATGACCGTTGCCGCCATGGCAGGTGACGGAGAAGACGGGGATCTCCAGTTCGCCATCCTGGCCAGCGATTACTCGGCGGGTGAGCACGCATACCGAGTGGTGATGCGCTCCGAGGTAATTGCGATGGGGACATGAGTCCGGATGGGGCGCTGCAGTCAGCTTGTGCACTGACGTCGATAGGCGTGATCATCGGATCCGCCGAATGGCTGTGGCTCTCCGGCCGGCCCCTCACCCGAACCGCGCTGTCAGCATTCTCATCGACAGACGGGCTTCCTCTGCTCCTGTCACGATCGGTCTTATCCGGACGCATCATCTCTGCGACCGGAACACTGGTCGGTGTTTTTCATCCACCATTACTGACTCCGT
Source organism: Streptomyces sp. NPDC054834 (assembly GCF_053611185.1). Classification (NCBI taxonomy): domain Bacteria; kingdom Bacillati; phylum Actinomycetota; class Actinomycetes; order Kitasatosporales; family Streptomycetaceae; genus Streptomyces; species Streptomyces sp. NPDC054834. Next base: position 180,862 of record NZ_JBSGZV010000010.1, read on the forward strand.
CGGTGGTTCTGGTGGTGTTTTTCTCCGTCCTGGCACTGCTCCTTCACCCCTTGGGTCTGGAAGCGGCCGACTTCATCGCACTCGGTACATTTATTGCCATCGCAGTCAACCGACTCCGACCGGATGAGATTGACGCGCGACTCGCATGCATACTGCTCTGCATCATGGTCTCCCTGAGCTACGTTGCCGCCGGTACATGCAAGTTCTTCTCGGACGTATGGGGAACCGGAAGGGCTCTCCCGGGTGTTCTGAAAACGGTCGCGTTCGGTACGCCGACGCTGTCCGCCCGTGTACAGGGGCGGGTCGTCACGCGGTACGCCGAGTGGGCGGTCATCTCCGCGGAGATCAGCTTTCCTGTGGTTCTGCTACTGCCCGGGTGGGCCGCGTTTGCCATCCTGTCCGGACTGGCGCTCTTCCATCTCCTCATCGCCATGACCATGGGTCTCAACTTGTTCTTCTGGGCATACGCGGGAGTGCTGCCATGCGTCTACTACGTATCCCGCGCACTGACCGGAGGGTGAACACAATGACGACGTCAGGAGAAAACGAAAACGGTCGAGACAAGAAGCAGATCGCCTTCGCCATCACCGTTCTGACGCTTTTGGTGGTGCTCCAGACCCCGTTACCGGTGCTGCTGCTGCGTAACTTCATCTCGGCCGATGACGCGGACAACCTCACCTCGTCCCTGCGCGCATCGGTTCCCGGCATCATCGTCGCACTGCTGGTCGCCTTCACCTACGAGCGAGCCAAGGACAAGGCGTTCACCACGGATCTTTCCGAGCTGAAGCGGTCGCTCGGCGAGGCCCGGCAGGAAATCGCCGACGAGCGCATCACCCTCGCCAACGAAATCCTGAGTCATCGCGACCCGGCCGATCTGGTCAAGTTCGGACTGGAAAGGGTCTACGGGGCGAACGGGCACATTGAATCGCTGATGAGCGCCATAATCTCGGACCGGCACATCTACCGGGATGTCGACTGCTTCCACTATCTTTCGGACACACCAGGCGGCGATGCGTGGAAAGTGGAGACGACGTACCGCGTGACCGTGCATGATCTGCCCGTCTACCTCACGGCACTCACCATCGGCAATTCCTCGGCCGCGCACCTCGCTGCGGAATGCCCCAAGCTGATCCAGATCCTCTCCTACGAGGATGACATGGGAATCGCCCGGGCTGTCGACTCACTGAAGTCCTCGCACGACTCGGTGCGCTTCATGGTGTCCACGGACGACGGGGCGAACCGTTCGGTGGTCTCCTCCCGGATGGAGGAAGTTCCCGAGGACGAGTACGAAGGCTATGGTGTGCCGCTGACCGGACCGTTCGGAGAACCGGTCAAGCTGATGCGGAACATCATCCCCAACGGGGCGAACAACCAGGTCACGGTCACCACCAGGTCGATCGGGGAAATCCCCCGCGATACGCGCTTCTGTTACTACTGGGAGGATCGGCCGGCTTATGTACGGCGCGTCATCTTCGACTGGAGCCGTATGACGTTTTCCGCCGACAGCCCACCGAATCACCGGGTTGTGCCGTTCTTCATTCCACGGGGAACGACTCCGGTCGTGGACAGTTCCACCAACCGGATCGAGATCGCGGTCGAACAGTGGCTCACGCCGGGGCAGGGCGTCGTTCTGCTCTGGTGACCACGGCTTCGGCAAAGTTGCTCGGTGCCCAGATGCCCGCTCACATTCCTCGCCCCCCGTCTGGTCCGCAGCATCCTGGGCAGCGGCTACCGCGTCACAGTTCTGAGAGAGGAGGGGACTGCCCATGCCGGAGCATCGATCTTCGGTCGACCAGGTGCCGTTCGCGCTGGTCGACGTCTTCGCCGACGCGCCGTTGAGCGGCAATCCGTTGGCCGTCGTCGATGTGAGCCGAAGGGCGCGGCGGGGCGGGATGTGGCGGCCCGGCTGCGTTCCTTCACCGCGGGCGGGAGCCCATGGTGGTGGCTCTTCGAGACCGGCCGCGTGGCACGGCCGGACGACGGCGGCTGTGTCACGCAGCAGATCGGCGACCGGGAGTCGGACGTCCTCGTCCTCGGTGACGCCCTCGGATGGTGCAGGAGCCCGCGCGCTTCGGCCAGGAAGCGGAGCGGGAGGCCGTGGCCGACGCCCTGCGGCTCCGTGTGGAGGACCTCGACCTTCCGCTGACCCTGCGGAGCGTCGACACCGGCGCCGGCCATCTCCTCGTCCCGGTCACGGACACCGCGGCGCTCACACGATGTGCGCCCGAGAAAGCCGCGCTGGTCCGGGTGGCACGCCACGTGCCGGGCGCAGGGTGTCTACGTGGTGGTCATCGGCGACGAACGCCCCGTAGCCCATGTGTCGGCACGATTCTTCAACCCCGGCTCCGGACTCGACGAGGACCCGGCCACCGGAAGCGCCCCGGCCCAGCGTCATCGACATCCATCTCGACCACGGTTCCCGGCCGGTGGTCACGGGTCGCTGCGCCACCTCCGTCAATGGTGAGTTGAGCGCTGGTTCGATGCGGCAAGGTGAGTGATCCGCCTCCCCGCCTGCGGCCCGGAACAACCCGAAGCTCTCACCAGGGTCCGCTCGTCGCCGGGTAGCCGCCGTCCACCCGGATCGCCTCGATGCCGCTGATGTGTCTGGCCCCGCAGCGGTCCTGGGGCAGGACGAGCTGGGGGCCGGCACGGTCGAGCGGGGTGTCGTCGACGGTGGCCGCGAGGAGGACGGGGGCGCGGCCGAAGTCGGGGTCGATCTCCGCCCAGGACAGCAGGGCGTGGTGGCCGTCCGCGCCGCGTACGGCGATCAGGAAGCGCAGTCGGTCCTTGCGGCGGGCGGGGTCGAAGACCGGACCGGCGGCCGACAGGACGTCGTGCAGGAGCGGGCCGGTGAAGGTGTGGTGCCGGCTGCCGCTGGTGGCGCATTCGAAGCTGACCCGTGTCCGGTGCTGGGGCCAGGCGAGCAGTGCGGCCACCGTCAGACGGGCCGGCCGGGCCAGGTCACCGGTGAGGACGACTTCCGCCGCCGGAGCGGCGGCCGTACCGGCGGCTGCGAGGGACTGACTCACGGGCTACCACCTCCCGGATGACCGTACCCGCCGCCACATGTCGTACAAACGCATATACCAGCCCCACCGGCCAGCAGCCCTGCTCATGCGGCGAGACGCGGACTTTCGCCTTGCATCTGCGGCATTATCATCGGTCCATGGGGGGATGCCCCTGGTCAGCCGGGAGCCGGCTGAGGAACAGAGGGAGTGGACCCGTGATGACCCGTTCCGTGCGTCGGACCCGCCGGATGCTTCAGGTGACCGGCGCGGGCGCCGCCGCCCTGCTGGCCCTGAGTGCCTGCTCGTCGTCCGACTCGGACTCCTCCACGAAGTCGGACTCCTCGGCTTCGGCTTCCTCGTCGGACAAGTTGTCCGGCACGGTGACGGTGTTCGCCGCCGCCTCGCTGAAGGAGAGCTTCACGACGCTGGGCAAGGAGTTCGAGAAGGAACACCCGGGTACGAAGGTCACCTTCAGCTTCGGCGGCAGCGACTCCCTGGCCGCGAGCATCACCGGCGGCGCCCCGGCCGATGTGTTCGCCTCCGCCAGCCCCAAGACCATGGCGATCGTGACCGGCAAGAAGGACAACGCCACCGAGCCGGTCACCTTTGTGCGCAACCAGCTGGAGATCGCCACCCTGCCGGGCAACCCGGACAAGGTCTCCTCCCTGAAGGACCTCACCACGTCCGGTCTGAAGGTCGTACTGTGCGACAAGGCGGTGCCGTGTGGCGCCGCCGCGCAGAAGGCCCTGGACGCCGGCAAGCTCAAGCTCACGCCCGTGTCCTACGAGCAGGACGTCAAGGCCGCGCTCAACAAGGTGGTGCTGAAGGAGGCCGACGCGGCGGTCGTCTACAAGACCGATGTGCACGCGGCGGGTGACAAGGTGGAGGGCGTGGAGTTCCCCGAATCGGCCAAGGCCGTCAACGACTACCCCATCGCCCTGCTGAAGGACTCGAAGAACGCCGAGACCGCCAAGGCGTTCATCGCGCTCGTGCGGTCCGCCGAGGGCCAGAAGGCCCTGACCGAGGCCGGGTTCCTCAAGCCGTGACCTCCCCGCACGACGAGTCCGGTGCCGTGGCCGACACCCTGGCGGGTGGGCCACGGCGCGGACGTGTCCGGGCGGGCGTCGGACGGGGCGCTCCGCTGCCGCTGCTGGTTCCCGCGTTGGTGGGGCTGGCTTTCATGGTGCTGCCGCTGATCGCCCTGCTGATCCGTACGCCCTGGCGCACCTTGCCGGACCTGCTGACCAGCACGGAGGTGTGGCAGGCGCTCCAGCTGTCCTTGGTGTGCGCGACGGCGGCGACCGCGGTGAGTCTGGTGCTCGGGGTGCCGCTGGCCTGGCTGCTGGCGCGGGCCGAGTTCCCGGGACGCGGGCTCGTCCGGGCGTTGGTCACCCTGCCGCTCGTGCTGCCGCCGGTGGTCGGCGGTGTGGCGCTGCTGATGGCGCTCGGCCGCAACGGGGTCGTGGGGAAGTGGCTGGACGCCTGGTTCGGCGTCACGCTGCCGTTCACCACGGCGGGCGTCGTGGTGGCCGAGGCGTTCGTGGCGATGCCGTTCCTCGTCATCAGTGTGGAGGGCACGCTGCGGGCGGCCGACCCGCGCTACGAGGAGGCCGCGACCACCCTGGGCGCCTCCCGGTTCACCGCGTTCCGCCGGGTCACCCTGCCGCTCATCGCCCCTGGTGTCGCCGCCGGTGCCGTACTGGCCTGGGCCCGCGCGCTCGGCGAGTTCGGCGCGACGATCACCTTCGCCGGCAACTTTCCCGGCCGTACGCAGACCATGCCGCTCGCCGTCTACCTGGCCCTCCAGAGCGACCCGGAGGCCGCGATCGCCCTCAGCCTGGTGCTGCTGGCCGTGTCGATCGCGGTCCTGGCCGGTCTGCGTGACCGCTGGATGACCGCCTCATGACCGACACGGAGAAGGTGACCCCCCATCCCGCCGCCACGGGGGGTTCCGGTCCGGCCGTGGAGGGGCTGGACGCCCGCCTGGTCGTCGAACGCGGCGCTTTCCGTCTCGACGTCGCCCTCACGGCCGCCCCCGGTGACGTCGTCGCCCTGCTCGGTCCCAACGGCGCCGGCAAGACCACCGCCCTGCGCGCCCTCGCCGGTCTCGTTCCCCTCACGGACGGCCATCTGCGTCTCGACGGCGCCCGGCTGGACCGTACGCCGCCCGAGTCCCGCCCGGTCGGCGTGGTCTTCCAGGACTACCTGCTGTTCCCGCACCTCACCGCCCTGGACAACGTCGCGTTCGGCCCGCGCTGCCACGGCACCGGCAAGGCGGAGGCCCGCGCCCAGGCGGCCGAGTGGCTGGACCGCATGGGCCTCGCCGCCCACGCCGGCGCCAAGCCCCGCCGTCTCTCCGGCGGTCAGGCCCAGCGTGTCGCCCTGGCCCGCGCCCTGGCCACCCGTCCCCGGCTGCTGCTCCTCGACGAGCCCCTTGCCGCGCTCGACGCCCGGACCCGTCTGGACGTCCGCGCCCAGCTCCGCCGTCACCTCGCCGAGTTCGAGGCCGTCGCCGTGCTCGTCACGCACGACCCGCTGGACGCCATGGTGCTGGCCGACCGGCTGGTCGTCGTCGAGGAGGGCCGTGTCGTCCAAGAGGGCACGCCGTCCGACATCGCCCGCCATCCGCGTACGGACTACATCGCCCACCTCGTCGGCCTGAACCTCTACCGGGGGCGGGCCGAGGGTCACGCGGTCCATGTCGACGCGGGGCCAGTGATCACGACCACGGAGGATCTCACGGGGCCGGTCTTCGTCGCGTTCCCGCCGAGCGCGGTCACTCTGCACCGTGAGCGCCCTACCGCTTCCAGCGCCCGCAATCTCTGGCGGTGCGAGGTCGCGGGTCTGGAGACCCACGGCGATCAGATCCGTGCCGATCTCAGCGGCGGACTCTCCCTCGCGGCCGACCTTACGACGGTGGCCGCGGCCGAGCTGGGGCTCCACCCGGGGGCCGTGGTGTGGGCGACGGTCAAGGCCGCCCAGACGCATGCCTACCCGGCCTGAGCGGGTCCGCGCGCCTCGGCTTCGCCGTCGGGGGTTCCGGGTTCCCACCCGCACCACCCGTACAGCTCTGCGGGTGGCCCCCGTGGGACTGGTTCGCCGTCGACGGCTGACCACTCGTCACTTGGCGGCCGGGGCCGTCGCCGCCGGGGCGGTCGAGGTGCGGTTGAAGGAGGACTTGGACCAGGTGTAGCCGAGGGCGGTGAGGGCGAGGCACCAGGCGAGGGAGAGCCAGGCGTCGTTGCCGATGGGGGTGCCCTCGAGGAGGCCGCGGAGGGTGTTGATGACCGGGCTGAGGGGCTGGTAGCGGGCGAACTGCTCCACGCCGGCCGGCATCGAGCTCGTCGGCACGAAGGCGCTGCTGATGAAGGGGAGGAACTGAAGCGGCAGGGTGAGGCTGTTGGCGCCCTCCAGGCTCTTGGTGGCGAGGGCGAAGGCGGTGACCAGCCAGGTGAGGGCCAGGGTGAGCAGGGCGGTGACACCGACCACCGCGAGCCATGCAAGGGGTGAGGCGTCCGGGCGGAAGCCGAGGGCGACGGCGAGGCCGAGGACCACCGCGACGCTGACGAGGGTGCGGATCAGGGCCTACAGGACGTGGCCGGCCAGGATCGGGGAGCGGGCGACGAAGCGACTTGCACGGCGTGCAAATCCGAACTCGAACACTGTTTAAGTTCGTGGGCTACGCTGGCCGCATGGCGCGTGAAACGTTGAATCGCGATCAGATCGTCGAAGCAGCGATCGAGCTCCTCGACGACGAGGGAGTCGAGGGCCTGAGCATGCGGCGCCTCGGCAAACGGCTGAACTCAGCCGCGACGGCCATGTACTGGCACGTCGGCAACAAGGAGAACCTCGTCGTCCTCGCCGCCGACCGGGTGTGGGGCGAGATCGAGCTGCTCGACCCCGCCGAGACGGGCTGGCGCACCGCCGCGCGTGCCCTGGTGCAGGACACGTACGCGATGGTCAAACGCCACCCCTGGCTGGTCCCCGCGATCAGCACGCACTTCGTCTACGGCCCCGGCATGGCCCGCTTCCAGAACCATTCGTACGCCGTCTACGAAGCGGCCGGATTCACCGGACGCGACCTCGACCGGGCCGTGAACACCGCCTTCACCTTCGTGGCGGGCACCGCCCTGCTGGACGCCACCCAGGCCGCCGCGTCCCGCGCGAAGTCCACCGACGTCGCCGCCCAGGCGGACGAGATCGCCGCCACCTATCCCCGGCTGCGCGAGCGCATGGAGGCCCTCGGCGACGCCGATCCGGCCGAGCTGCTCAGCCAGAAGTTCGCCTTCGGCCTGGAGACCATCCTCGACGGCCTCGAGGCCCGGCTGCGCGGTGAGGGCGCCCGCTCCCCCGTGAACGCGCCGGCGGCCGCCGAGCCCGCGGAGGAGGAGACGTCCGGTGCCGCCGGGGTACCGACGGCCGCCGGTGCCGCCCACGCCGTGCGGGGGCTGTTCCACTGAGGACCGCGGCGCCCTCATGACGTCCGCCGCCCGGCCGGCGTCAGCAGCAGCCGGTCCGCGATCAGGGGCAGCAGGAGCCCGGGCACCTCGTCGACGCAGAAGTGCCCGCCGGGCAGAACGTGATGTCGCACATCGCGAAGGCGGCCGCCGTGACCATCGGCCCGGGTGCTCACGGCGCGGCCGCCGATTCGCCCGGCGGCGGGTCGGCCGACGTCGTCCAGGTCCCGGCCCATGTGCCGGTGGAAGTCTGCGAGAACACCGCCGACGCCATCGCCCTGCTGAACCCCGGCCTTCGGCAAGGCCTGCGTCAACTGAGGCCGCCACCACAAGCACGACCAGGGCGCGACCCGGCGCCAAGGCCACTGATCCGACCGCATCGCGCGGAAGAACCGCGCCACCTCGAGCGCCGGCAATTTCTTCTTCGGCCCGGTCGCGCGTGCCGACGAGATCTTGCGGGAGGCCCTCACGTCGGGCTCACGACGCGGCCGGCACGTCGGTGTGGTCGGCGTCCTGTCGCGTGGCGTGGCGCGTCGGCAGGCCGGCGCCTTCGATGTCGACATCGGGCAGCACGCGTTCCAGCCGCCGCGGCAGACTCCACGCGCGACGGCCGAGGAGGTACAGCACGGCCGGGACCAGGGTCAGGCGGACGACGAAGGCGTCCACGACCACTCCGACGGCCAGCGCGAAGCCGATGGACTTGATCACTGGGTCATGGCTGAAGACGAAGCCGCCGAACACGGCTGTCATGATGAGCGCGGCCGCGGTGACGACGCGTCCGCTGCGGGCCAGGCCCTGGATGACGGCTGCCCGGGCGTCACCTGTGTGACGGAAGTGTTCCCTCATACGGCTGACCAGGAAGACCTCGTAGTCCATCGCGAGCCCGAACAGCACGCCGATGAGCAGCACGGGGAGAAAGCTCACCACCGGGGCCGCCGCGGCGATCCGGAAGACACCGGCGAGGTGCCCTTGCTGGAACACCCAGGCCACGACGCCCAGCGTGGCGGCGACGGACAGCAGGAAGCCCAGAACGGCCTTGACCGGAACCAGCACGGAGCGGAAGGCGATCGCCAGCAGGAGTACGGCCAGCGCCACGATGACGCCCAGGAACAGCGGCAGGGCGGCGGAGAGCTTCCCGGAGACGTCGATCGCCGCGGCCGTGGCGCCGGCGACGTAGGCGGTGCCGCCCGCCTTCCGGACCGCTGCCGTCGCGTCGTCCCGCAGCCGGTGCACCATGTCGGTGGTCGCCGGGTCGTCCGGGCCCGTCCCGGGTACCAGCCCGATGACCGTCACCGTGCCGTCCCGGTTGACCACCGGCCGGGTCACCGTCACCACATCGGGATCCTTCGCCAGGGCGGCCGTCAGTTCTCTGATCGCCCCGGGCCGATCCGGGGCCGCGACGTGCGTGGTGTCGGCCACCACGGCCAGCGAGGCGTTGAAACCGGGGCCGAAGCCCTCGGCAAGGAGTTCATAGCTCTTGTGCTGGGTACTGGCTTTCGGCTGTGTCTCGTCGCTGGGGAGGCCGAGGCGTAGCTCGCGGGCCGGCAGGGCGAGCACGAACAGTGCCACCACCGCGGTCAGGGCGACGGCCCATGGAGCTTTGGTCACCGCTCGGCCCCAGGCGGAGCCCCATGTGCCCGCGGTCCGGGGCCGGTCCGCAGGGCCGCGCCGGGCGGTGTTCCCCCTGGGCCGCAGGCGCTCCCCGGCAAGTGAGAGCACCGCGGGCACCAGCGTGAGGGCGACCAGAATGGCCACCAGAACAGTGGCCGCGGCGGCCAGGCCCATCACGGTCAGGAAGGGGATGCCGGTGATCGTGAGTGCGGAGAGGGCAACGACCACGGTCACACCGGCGAAGAGCACCGCACTGCCGGCGGTTGCGACCGCCCGGGCCACGGAGTCGCCGATGTCCGAGCCCGGCTCGGCCAGTTGCTCGCGGTGCCGGGCGACGATGAACAGTGCGTAGTCGATACCGACCGCCAGTCCCAGCATCAGGGCGAGCACCGTCGCCGTGTTGGTCATCTGTACGAAGCGGGACACGAACTCGACGCCGAGGACGCCGATGCCCACCCCGACCAGCGCGGTCATCAGGGGAAGCCCGGCCGCGAGGAGCGAGGCGAGAGTGACCGCGAGGACCAGATAGGCCAGGAGCGCACCGAGGCCCTCGACGGGACCTCCCAGTTCGGCCGGTGGCGACGAGACGGATCCCGCGAATTCCACCCGCAGTCCGGCCGCCCGGGCCGGCTCCATGGCGTCATCCAGTCTGTCCTTGGCGGACTGCAGAACGTCGCCCGGCGACTGGCGGAAACGGACGTCGGCATAGCCGATGGTTCGGTCCTTTGCGAGGGTGCCGCCCTGAACGGGATCGGTCACCCGCAGGACCCCGGGAACGCCGGCTGCGCGCCGCAGCGCGGAGGCGATCGCCGTCCGCGACCTCCGCGTCGTGAGATCCGAGCCGGTCGGGGCCTGTAGCACCACCCGGGCCACACCCCCCGCGGTCTCGGGGAACTTGCTGTCGAGGAGGTTCTGGGCCTGCTGTGATTCGACCGCGGGAACGGAGAACTCCGTGCTGAGCCGGCCGTGCAGGGTCGTGCCCAGGCTCGCGACCGCCAGCAGAAGCAGCAACCAGGCGCACAGAACTCGGCCACGGTGGCGGATCACCCATCGGGTCGACATGTACAGGCACACGGCCACGTATGTTCTCCCTAGGGGTGCGCTGGTCCGCCGGGGTTCGGTAACCCCTGACACTTGGCACCACTATGGTGCGTAATGCACTGAAGTGTCCTGTGTACTTACTCCCTTCGGAACGGGGGGACGTAGCCGGAACGGCGAACGGACACGTGTCCGGCACGGACGCCTTGCTCTCTTGGCGGTATCAGTCCGTTTTTGCGGTTGCGGCATCGGTGGGGCAGAGGCTTGCTGGAGATCAGTTCCTCGAGAATCCGGCAGGCGTGCGTCGAGCGTGCGCCACACCATCCGCCAAAGGGAGACCCGATGCAGTCCTCCATGTCTGAAGCAGTCCTTGCAGGTGCCGACGCCGCGGACTTGGAGTCCCTTCCTGTGCCGGAGCACTTCCCTGCCGCCACCGTCCGTGCGGAGGACGTCGACGCCTTCCAGTCCGTGGAAGACAAGGACGTCCGGAAGTCTCTCGCCGTCACCCAGGTTCCCATGCCGGAACTGGCCCCCGACGAGGCCCTCATCGCCGTCATGGCGAGCTCGGTCAACTACAACACCGTGTGGACGGCCATGTTCGAGCCCGTCCCGACGTTCCAGTTCCTCAAACAGATGGGAAAAGCGGGGGGTTGGGAGGCACGGCACGACCTCCCGTACCACATCGTGGGATCGGACGCATCGGGCGTCATCGTCCGTACGGGCTCCTCGGTGCGCAAATGGAAGGTGGGCGATCACGTGGTGATCTCACCCGCCTACGTCGATGAGCAGGACCCCGACACCCATCGGGACGGAATGCTCGGCGAAGGACAGAAGGCCTGGGGTTTCGAGACCAACTTCGGTGGGCTTGCGCACTACGCCATCGTGCGGGCCAGTCAGCTGATGCCGAAGCCCGCCGCACTGAGCTGGGAGGAAGCCGCCGTCAATCCGCTGTGCGCCAGCACCGCCTACCGCATGCTGGTCAGTGAACGCGGAGCCCGGATGAAGCAGGGCGACGTCGTCCTCGTATGGGGCGCGACCGGCGGTCTGGGCGCCTATGCCGTCCAACTCGTCCTCAACGGAGGCGGCATCCCAGTCGGGGTGGTCAACTCCGCGGAAAAGGCGGAGGTGCTCAGATCACTCGGATGCGAAGCCGTCATCAACCGCTCGGAGATCGAGGAGGGGGATCACACCCTCCTGCAACGGCCCGACGGCTGGAAGAAAATGGGTCGCGCGATCCGTGAGGCCGTTGGGGAGGACCCGCACATCGTGTTCGAGCACGTCGGCAAGAAGACCTTCGCCGCGTCGGTCTTCCTCGCCAGGCGGGGCGGCACCGTCATCACCTGCGGATCCAGCACGGGTTACGAACACCTCTACGACAACAGGTATCTGTGGATGCGGCTGAAGAAGATCATCGGGAGCCACGGTGCCAACCTTCACGAGCAGTGGGAGGTCAACCGGCTCATCGCACTGGGACACCTGGTTCCTGCCCTGTCCGAAACATACCCGCTGGACGAAGTGGGTGCGGCGGCACGCACTGTCCAGACCAACCAGCACATCGGCAAAGTCGGGGTCCTGTGCCTTGCCCCCCGGCCCGGGATGGGCATCACCGACCCGGAGGCGCGCTCACGAATCGGCGAGCGGCGCCTCAGCGCGTTCCGCAGGTGACCGGCGTTCCTGGCAGGTGACAGGCATTTCCTGGACAGTGTGAACCGCCCGGCGGATCGGCCCCGGCACAAGAGGCGATCCGCCGGGCCTCTTACGGCGTCGTGATGCCCACGTCGACGCGGCAGGCAGGCCACACGGTGGCCCCCGCTCAGGGCCGCTCTCGCTCAGTCAGCCGCTCCGATGCATGCCTCGGTGAGCGGATCCGCTTCTGGCACGGGTGACGACACCATCGGCTCGCGCAGTCGCCAACGCCCGGGAATCGGGGCGACCTTGCTCCGCAATGAATCACACCGGCGGCATCGAGCGCATCGATCACCGCTGCTGACGGGTCTGACGCCCGCCGGGGCAGCGGGCAACGTGGCGGTTCAGGTGACCACCCCGGCGAGTAGCGCGACCGTGTCGGGCGGGTTCACCTGCACCGCCTAGGTGTCGCGTCCACCGAGGCCGGTGGCGCACACCACGGACAACCGAACTCGAACGGATGAGGGCCTTCTGCCCCGGTACGGACCGCAAGATCCGTACCGGCGACCGGAAGGCCCTCGTGCCGCTGTGCCGTAGGGGTCGCTCCGACGTCTCGTCGACCGCACGTCACCGGGTGCAGCCGGTGACGGCGCCGGTCGGAGCGCAGTTGTCGGGGGCGTTGCCGTTGACAGGGGTGCGCACCAAGGTGACCGAGCCGCCGGCCCGGAAGATGCCGCCGCCCTGGCCTGCTGCCCGGTTGGCGGTGACCTTGCCGGCGAGGAAGTAGGAGGTGCCGGCCTGGTTGTACAGGCCGCCGCCGTCGAGTTCGGCTGTGTTGCCGACCACCGACGTGCTCAGCAGGCGCACAGCGCTGCCGAAGTTGGCAATTCCGCCGCCGTGGGAGGCCGCCGTGTTGCCGCTGATGTCACCGCTGTTGACGGTCAGGGGCCCGATGGCTGTGAAGATGCCGCCGCCCTCAAAGGTGTCGGTTGTGTTGCCGCGGACGAATGTGCCGTTGAGCACGGTGGTTCCGTTAGTGGCCAGTCCCCCGCCGGTGAAGGTCGCGGTGTTGCCGTAGATGGATCCGCTGTTGACGGTCAGCCTGCCGGAGGTGTCGACGTGAATTCCGCCGCCGTCGGAGGCGGTGTTCTGTGTCACGGCGCTGCTGGTCAATCGTGCGGTGCCACTGGAGGCCACCTCGATGCCCCCGCCCGTCACCGAAGCGGTGTTGCCGGTGATCCGGCTGGCGGCCAGGCTGAGGGTTCCCCGGGTCAGGATGCCGCCACCTACGCTACCGGGCTCCGATGTGGCACTGCCGTTCGACAGGGTGATCCCCTTGAGTGTGAGGGATCCCTGGGGTGCGACTTCGGCGATGCGGAACGGAGTCGCCGTAGCGCGGGTGACGGTTGCGGTGCCGGTGTCGGCGACGATGGTCAGGTTTCCGGTGATGACGGGAAGACCGTCGGCGCCGTGGGGGCCGGTGGGTACCGCCGGAACGGTGAGCTTGTACTCGCAGCGCGACGAGAGAGCGATCGTTCCGGTGCCACGGGCGTTGGCGCGGTTGATCTGTCTGATCAGCTCGTCGACGTCTCCGCATGGCACCACCGCACCAGGTGCCTGCGGGCTTGCGGCAGCGGCCGACGTGGCAATGCCCGAAACGGACGTGCTCAGCAGTGCGGCCAGGACCAGGGCACGCGTCTTCTTCACGGTCAGCACCGGTTCTCCCTTTGTTTGACTGTTGGGCGGCAATCTCCTGAGCCGGGTCGTGGGCGGGAATTGCCGCCTCGACAGTCCAACCTGACCGTGATCGTGGGCGGACTGCATCCAGTGGAATCCGGATGGGTGAGGGCGTGCGTCTCCGCGACGTTTCCGCGCGGATTCAGATAGCTGGGGCCGCGATCCGGGTGTAGGTGAGGGAGTTGCTGGTGCCGGCAGCGGTGATGACCGTGACCGGGACCGGCCCGGCGGTACCCGCGGGGGCCACTGCCGTGAGCTGGGTCGGTGAGAGCACCGTGAACGCCGCCGGAGTGGAGCCGAACTGGACAGCGGTGGCGGTGGTGAGGCCGCTGCCGGTCACGGTGATGACGGTGCCGGCGTTGGTGGGTCCCTGGTTGGGGACGACGGAGACCAGCGTGGGTGCCGCGAGGTACTGATAGGTGACGGCGTTGCTGGTGCCGCCGGGGGTGGTCACCGTCACCGCCGCCGCACCCGCCGCATGAGCGGGAGCCACCGCCGTGATCTGCGTGGCCGAATCCACCGTGAACGACGTCGCGGCCACCCCGTCGAACCGCACCGCCGACGCACCGAGCAGGCCTGTGCCGGTCAGTGTCACGATGGTGCCGCCCGCGGAGCTTCCGGAGACGGGCGTGACGGCGGTCAGCGAGGGCACGGCGGCGTAGAAGAAATAGGCCTGAGGGTTGTCGGGGTTGCTCGTACCCCCCGGCGTGGTCACCGTCACCGCCGCCGCACCCGCCGCATGAGCAGGAGCCACCGCCGTGATCTGCGTGGCCGAATCCACCGTGAACGACGTCGCGGCCACCCCGTCGAACCGCACCGCCGACGCACCCGAGAGATTCACCCCCGTCAACGTGACCGCCGTCCCCCCCGACACCGGCCCCTGCACAGGCGACACACCCGTCACCGACGGCACCCCAAAATAGGTGAACGTCAGAGAATTACTCGTACCCCCCGGCGTAGTCACCGTCACCGCCGCCGCACCCGCCGCATGAGCAGGAGCCACCGCCGTGATCTGCGTGGCCGAATCCACCGTGAACGACGTCGCGGCCACCCCGTCGAACCGCACCGCCGACGCACCCGAGAGATTCACCCCCGTCAACGTGACCGCCGTCCCCCCCGACACCGGCCCCTGCACAGGCGACAGACTCGACAGGGACGGAGCGGACGCGGTGCCGTAGATGAACGGGACCGTCTGGCTACTGGTGCCCTGGCTGGTGGTCACGGTCACGTTCACCGTGCCCGTGCCGGGCGGGGTGACCGCCGTGAGCTGAGTGCTGTTCATCACGGTGAACGACGGCGCGACGGTGGCGCCGAACCGTACGGCGGTGGCGCCGGTGAAGCCGCTACCCGTCACGATGACGGTGGTACCGCCGGCGGTCTGCCCCTGGTTGGGACTGACCGAAGAGACCACAGGGGCAGCCATCGCTGTAACTCCTCCAGTACAGACACGTCCGCGTACGCGGGTGTGGGCCGTCCGGGCGGAGGGGGGCCGCCGCCCGGACGGGGTGCATTGCCTTCGCTGCGCGAAGGGCGCCGGGTGGGTCAGATGCCGGGCCCTGCGACGTAGGTGAACGCACCGGCCGCCGTGTCGGACCCGGCCGGGTTGCTCACCACCACGTCGGCCGCGCCGGCCGTACCGGGCGGGGTGACCGCCGAGAGGGTGGTGGCGTTGATCACCGAGAACGGTGCCGGGCTACCGGCGAAGGTGACCGACTCGGTGCTGCCGAGGTTGGTGCCGGTGATGGTCACCGCGGTCCCGCCCGAGGTCGGGCCGGAGGTCGGGGTGACGGTCGTGATGGTCGGGTCGTCGATGTAGGTGTAGCTCAGACCGTTGTTGGTGCCGCCCGCGGTGGTCACGCTGACTCCCACCGGTCCGGCTGCGGCACCGGCCGGGACGGTGACGGTGAGCTGGCTGTCGGTGACCACGGTGGGCGTGGCGGTCACCCCGCCGAAGGACACGCTGGTGGCCGTGGACAGACCGGTACCGCTGAGGGAGATGGTGTTGCCCCCGGCCAGCGGCCCGGAGGTGGTTCCCAGGGACGACTTGAACGGGGCGCCCACGTAGAAGAAGGACACCGGGTTGCTGGTTCCGCCCGGAGTGGTCACGGTGACACCGACCGTGCCGGTGCCCGAGGGGGACACGGCGGTGACCTGGGTCGGCGACACCTGGGTGATGCTGGTGGCGGACTTGGTGCCGAACTTCACCGCGCTGGTGTTGGACAGGTTCGTACCCGTGATGGTCACGAGCGTCCCTCCACCGGTGGAACCCTGATTCGGAGTAATCGGCATGACGCGACTCCTCGCTCATTGATGGGGACATGAGAGGAACCGGCAGGGGACGCCCGGTCACTGATGTGGCGTCGTCGGGGATCGAGCCGCCGTCAACGGCATGCCTCGTCCGTGTCCCGACCCCTTCAGGCGCCGGCAGCGGTACCGGACCCAGGGCGATCGAGAAGACATCCCCGCACGCACGGCGGGGGTCACAGCAGCCGGCGCCGCCTCCCCTGGGCAAGGAGAAAAACCGGCATGCGCTGCCCGTCTCCACGTTCCCCCGGCACGGGGATGGGCAGCCCGCCGGTTCACACACTCAGTGACCCACAGCTCCAGTCGAGTGACAAGGGCCGGTCAATCGCATCACCCGAACGGAGTAGTCAGCGATCGTGCGGACCCGCCCTTCACGGGAGTTCCCGGGACTCCGGTCGAGACAGGTCCTCCGAAATGGTGAGTTCGGGAAGCGGTCGGAAGCGACTCGCTCGCCCAAACGCCTCCATGTGAGCGCACAGGGGCATTCAGACGATCCGACTAACCACTCCGAACCCCCTTGCCTCCACAATCAAATCCCGAATCCCCCTCTCTCCCCCGTTCCCCCGGGTACGGTCTGACTGCCCATCACCGATGGACCGGCAATAATAACGACTAATGGACCGGATTACTTCACCAGGGGCGGAACGTGGAAGAAGTCAATCAACCGGTGTGCGATTCCTCCGATGCAACATGCCGATACCGGGATTTCCTTCACGGTATTCCGGGAACGTGCCCACAGTTACAGACTCCCTTAGTCGGCCAGGGCTCCGAAGCGGTGCTCATCAGGCTCCCATGCACGGCCAGGTCGGTTTCCATCACGCGGCGACACGTACACGAATCCCTGCTGTCATGGCAGGTCAGCCCTTCAGTGATGGACAGGCTGATCCTCGTCGTCTCCGAGCTGGTCACCAACGCCGTACAGCATTCCGCATTGCCTCAACAAGCCGCCCGTAGCGGCGTCCAATCCTATTTCGAACTGGTCATATATTTACTCATGGACCGGATCCGCGTCGAAGTACTCGACACAAACCGCAGCCTGCCGGTCCGCCTCGCCGGCCATGAGTACGCCGAGGCCGGAAGAGGAATGGAAATCATCCAGTACTGTTCACGCGACTGGGGCGCCGAAAGACTGTGCGCGGGCGGAAAGATGGTCTGGTGCGATGTGGATATGGACGAATCTCCCGCTGATCGCGGCGGCACGGTGCAGGCACCTGCCTGACACATGACCGGCCCACAGTCCGGAGGCCGGGCTCCCCTCACCGCAGGTGTCCGGGGAAACCGATCGAGCCCCCGCAATGCGCCCCTGCAATGCGCCCCTCCGATGGGGTGACGATCCGTCATCTTCCTTGCGGCATATGCCCCTTCCTGCGTCACTGGAGACATCCAACCGGTGGGCAGCCCATCCCTCCGGGGAGCGCGACTGCGGTGTCGCCTTCGGCTGCCCTCAGGGGCAGTGCAGTACTGGCCGCGCCGAAGCCGCGATGGGCGTCCCCGGAAGGGGTTGGATAGCCAGTCGGTGCCACATCCGTGGCACCGACTGGTCGGTTGCCCGGCACCGGCCTTCATCCGGTGCTCACACCGGGAGCGACAGGACCACACCCCATCGAGATTCGGATCACGCCAATGAGACCAACACAGGTGACAGCGGATGAGAACTTCGACGAAGGGTGCCGCGTGAGCCAGACGGCGCGCCGTCTCACCGTCGCCGACGTCGCGTGCGCTTTGGCACCTCTGGACCTCGCCGTTCTGCGAACGCTGTCGGCGGACGAACTCGAGCAGCAGCTCGAGGCCCGCTGGGCTCTGTACCGCCACCTGGACGCCGCATCCAGCGGACGGTACGAACGCCGGCGCAGAGACGGGAAGGGGGAGATCTCAGCGTTGCTCGACCTGATCGGCTCCTTGGTCGTCAATGTGCACGAGGCAGAGGCTCACTTGGCGGTACGGCGCCGTGAGGCTCTCCGCTCACCGCACCGCACGGCGCACCGGCATGCGGCAACGACGGCCGGACGCTCCTGACCGCGCGCTCCACCACGTCCGCGGCCGCCCGCGCGCCCCCGGCCGCCCGGGCCTCCAGCTGCATGTTCCTCACCTGTGCCGCGATCCGGCCGTCGCCGACGACGTCCAGGAACGCTTCACGAAGCGTCTTTGGTGTCAGGTCCCGCGGTGGCAGGCGTCGGCCCAGGCCCAGTCGCTCGACCTGGCGCGCGTTGACCATCTGCTCGGCCATACGCGGGATGACCACCAGCGGAACCCCGTGGTACACGGCCTCCATGATGCTGCCCATCCCGCCGTGGCTGACGAAGGCGCCCGCCTGGGAGAGGACCCTCAGTTGAGGGATGCTGTGCATGATGTGGATGTTCTTCGGCACGGCGGACACGGTCCGCGGACCGGGCTGGTCCCCGACGGCCATGACGACGTCCCAGGAGACCGGCTCGAACGCCTCCAGGCAGGTCTCGACAAACGAACCGGAGACGCCGGGGGACGATCCCATGGCAATGGCCAGGAGAGGCCGGCCGTCGGATGGCGGGTGCCAGTCCCCCTGGAAGTTTCGCGGCCCCAGTGCCGGTCCGACGAACGTGTGCACCTCGCCGACCGTCTCGAGTCGCCGCTGGAAGGACTCGACCGTGAACACCACGCTGGACGACGGCTCGGTGAGGAAGGACTCGACGCCACCGCGGACACCGTTGCCGCTCAACAGTGAGCGGATGACTTCGTAGAACTCGGTCTGGCGGAGCGAGGAGACGCCGCACATCTCGCTCTCCCAGCCGGCGTACGGAGCATGGCTGCAGTTGAGCTGCACGGCCGGAACCCCGATGCGGTCCGCCACCACCTGCCCGGCCCAGGCCAGCAGATCATGGAGGATGACGTCCGGTCTGTCCCGGGTGAAGACGTCGAGCAGCCGCGGTACCAGCTCGCATGCCTGGCGGGCGAGCAGGACAATCCCGGCTTCCAGGTCGCCGTCCGGGATGGCGCCCACGGGCGGGCGGGACACCAGGGGAAGAAAGACGTCGGCACCGGCTTCAAGGACCGGCACGGCGAACTCCTCGCTCGCCACGAATGTCACGCGGTGCCCGCGCAGCACGAGTTCGCTGACCACCGCCAGAGTGGGCAGGACATGGCCGGGCTGAGGAATGGTGACTACGGCGACGTGCGCGCCACGCGCCTCCTCGAGTGGGCGGGACGGCTGAGCCTGGCCTGTCACGGTGGCTCCTTTCAACCGTGGGTCGCGATGCACGAGTGCCTGTGAACAGGCATTCTCAGGTGCCATGCCAGCACAGCGGACAGGCAACGGCATCTCAAGGAGTTCCGGACGAGCGCCGGCGGACGCCGTCGCGTGCAGCCCGTACTACTCCGATCAGGTCTTGCCTTCAGCCTCGAGTGCCGAGAGCACCAGGGGCCACATGCGGTGCAACTCGCGTTGCCAGTACGGCCAGGAATGGGTGCCGGGCCGGAACAGGTCGGTGGTCACCTTGACGTCGGAGAGGCGCAGTGCGCGGGCGAACGCCGCGGTCGAGGGACCCAGAGGTTGCTCCAGCAGGGAGGCGGCCGGGTCGAACGCGCTCTCCAGTCCCCCCGGTACGCCCGTTCCGGCGTAGAGGTAGACCCACACCTTCTTGAACCGGCTCACCATACGGGAGGGGTTGTGGGCATCCCAGATCCGTCGCTGTTCGTCCGGGCGCCCCCACAGGCGTTCAGGATCGACGTTCTCCCGCAGGCATGTGGCGCCGATCCCGAATCGCATGACCGGGTCGGAGGTGTCGACGATGCCGCTGAGTGAGCCGGCGAACCGGTAACCGCCGGGGTGACGTGCGGCGTAGTCCAGAGCCCCCAGCCCGCCCTCGGACAGCCCGATGACGGCCCGTGAATCGTTCGCCCGGAAGGCGCGTTCCATCAACTGCGGCAGCTCTTCGGTGTGGAACGTCTCCCAGCGGGGACCTGACCCCGTGCCGTGGTCCCACCAGTCGGTGTAGAAGCCGGCGCGTCCCCCTTCCGGCATGACGACGAGGACGTCCGCGGGACCGGAGAGCTCCTCCACGTCGGTTTCACGGGTCCACGACGTGTAGTCGTCGCTGGCGCCCTGAAGCAGGTAGAGAACCGGGAAGGTTCGCGTCGACTCCTTCCGCCAGTGCCTGGGGAGGATGACACGCACCGGAATACCGTCTCTCATGGCCGGTGATTCCACCGTGAGGTCGAGTGTGCGCTCGTCGAGGTACCGCGCATGGCTGATGTAGGCGCCGTCGTCGGCGTGGGGGGGCACGTTGCCGGATCGAGCGACCGCGGTTTGCCCGGCGGACGTACCCAGCAACGACATCAGCAACATGCCGCTGAGCAGAAAGGCCTGGCCGCGCCGTGAGCGGCCGGTGGGAAAGGCGGCTCGGGTACGGCCACGGACGCCTGTTGAGCACGGCGGCCACGATCGACGGCTCACCCGGACACCGCCAGCGACTGAGTGACGTGGTCCGCGATCGCCGTCACGTGCGGCGGGTCGATCAGGGACAGGTGGTCGCCCTCGACGGGCACGACTTCGAGACAGGGGCACAGGGGCGCCCAGCCCAGGTCGGCCTCCGTTCTGAGGTAACGCGGGTCGAGGGCCGTCGTCAGGCGCTGCGCCCGCTGCGCGCGGTAGAGCACCACAGGGCCGCTGTACGGACGGGGCACGTATCGCTCACCGACGCGGGCGTCGATGTAGGAGGTGCGCTGGTGTTCCATGACGCCCGGGCTCATGTCGAGCCCCGCCGCCGCCACCGCGCGCATGACGACGTTGATCTGCTGGTCGTCGGGCGTGGCCGCGAGTTCGTCGTAGGGCAGCTCAAGGCGCTGTCCGTAGGTCTTCTCGATGTACGCGGCGAAGCGGCGGAAGCGTTCGAGCAACAGCTCCGGCGAGTTCATCTCCGGCAGGGCGGCGGGCAGGATGGTGTCGATCAGCCCGAGGAAGGTGATGCTTTCGCCCGCCTCCCTCAGCTGCTGCGCCGTCTCGTAGGCGAGGCAGCCGCCGAAGGACCACCCGAGGAGTTGGTAGGGCCCCTGCGGCTGGATCCGCCTGATGAAGGACAGATAGCGCGCGGCCTTCTCCTCCATCGTGTCCACGGCGTCCAGCCGTTCCATCCCGTACACCGCCTGGTCCCGGGGCAGGAGCTGGGACAAGGGCCGGTAGACGGACGTGGGACCGCCGGCGGGGTGGAAGGTGAACAGGGGAAGCCTGGAAGAACCCGGCCGGGGCGGTCGCAGCGTGCTCACGACTCCGTCGCCGGCCGGGTTCACGGCCGGCCTGATGAGTTCCGCGATGGCGGCCACCGTCCCGTGCTTCAGCACGGCCTCGGTGGTCAGCGTGAGCTCGACGTCCTCGCCCAGGCGGCGGCGGATCGCCTCGATGAGTCCTTCCGCGGTGCGCAGGTCCGCGCCGGCCTCGAGGAGGTGGCAGCGGACGTCCGAAGGGGGGTCCCGCAGGACTTCACCCCAGGCGCCGGCCACCAGACGCTCGGCGGCGTCCCGCGGTTGGATGGAGGACGGCAGCGTCGGGGCGGGCATGACCGTGAAGGCAGGGGCGGGACTGCTCGTGTGGGGTTCCGCGGCAGTCGGTGCCGAGGCGGTGGCCCGCGCCGGCGCGTCGTGAGTGTCGCGTCCGAGCCCGAGCTCTGCCCGGACGGTCTCGCCGACCTCACGTAGTGTCGCCCCGCGCAGCATGAGGTCCGCGGGCAACTCGACGGCGAAGTCATGCAGCACGGCGTTGCGGATACGCACAGCCATCAGGGAGTCCAGCCCGAGCGCGGGCAGCGGCACCGCGTCGTCGAAGTCCGGCACTCGGAAGCCCATGATCGCAGCCGTACGTTTCACCAGCCGCTGGTAGACCATGCCCGCGGCATTCTCACCGAGGCTCTCGACGGCGCCGGGTCCGGGCCAGTCGTCCCAGGACGTGTCCTCGGCGCGGAGGCTGTCGGTGAAGAAGGGGATGTCGGCCAGCCCTGGGAAGGCCCCCAGGATGCGCCGGCTGTCGAGATGCACGACGCCTGTGTGCGTGCTGTTGTGGACGACGAGGGTCTGCAGGGCGTCCAGTCCTTCCGCCGTGCTGAGGGATTCCAGAGCCGGATTGGCGGGAGCGGCGCCGGTGTCCCTCCAGGGGCCCCAGGCGATGGACGTGGCGGGCTTGCCTTCCGCTCTGCGGCGATGTGCGATCGCGTCCAGCCAGGCGTTGGCGGCCGCGTAGCCGGACTGACCCGGTGAGCCGAGCAGGGCGGCCGCGGAACTGTAGAACACCCACCAGTCGATGTCGTGGGTGTCGATGGCCGCCTCCAGGTGGAGCGCACCCGTGACCTTGGGCCGTAGGACCAGGCGGATGTCGTCGGCGTCCAGGTCGGTGATCATCCGGTCGTGCAGGACGCCGGCGCAGTGGGCGACCCCACGCAGTGCGTGTCCCTCCTCCAGTGCGGCCCGGACCAGGCGCGGCGCCACTTCGGGGTCGGCGATGTCCCCCTGTACCACGGCGATGGACGTCCCCAGCTCGCGCAGGCCGGTGATCACCTCTTCCGCTTCCGGCGTAGCCGGCCGCCGTCCGTTGAGCACGAGCCGGCCGGCTCCCTGTTCGGCCAGGCGACGGGCCGTTGCGAGGCCGAGGCCGGTGAGGCCGCCGGTGATGACGTACGAGCCGTTGCGGCGTACGAACGGTGCCGCGTACTGCTGTTCCGTCCAGTCGGCGGGAGAGAGCCGGGCGACTCGGCGGGTGCCCGCTCTCCACACGACCTCGTCTTCGGGACTGTTGCCGAGGAGCTCGTGAACGAGGTCCTCGACGTTGTCGAACTGGTCGTCGATGTCGACCAGGCAGGCGCTCAGGGCGGGTTGCTCGACGGCGAGCACGCGCACGAGGCCGCGCAGGCAGGACAGCGGCGGCTTGCCGAGCTCACCCGGTACGGCGGCGCGGGCCCGCACGGTGACGAGCCAGAGGCGGGGCTGATGCCGCGCATGGGGGGCGGAGGCGAGCTGCCGCGCGACGCGCGTGGCGCTGCACAGGGCGTCGCTCTGGGACTCGGGCGTCCCGGTGAGCAGCAGCACGACCGCTCGGGGAGCTGTCGGCATGGTTCCCTCCGGCCAGTCGTCGAGCAACCGGTCGCAGGGTGCGGCGAGCGCGCGGGTCGTCGTGCGGACGCCCTTCTCCTCCAGTGCCTTCGCGAGGGCGGCGGACAGGACGCTGTCACCGCCGGTCGTGGGATCGTCGACGAGGAGCAGGGCGCTGTCGAGCGGTGCCGGGAGCGGGACGGGCGACTTCTGCCACTGGATGTCGTAGGCGAGCGTTTCCAGGGGGCGGGGCACCTCGCCGTGCTCGGCGGGGCGCAGCCGCAGCCCTTTGGCGGTGATGCGCGCGTCGGCCCCGCTCGCGACGATGTCCCAGCCGGAATCCGCGGTCCCGTCCGGCGACGGAGAAGCCTCGATGGTGTATGCCGCGCTCAGGTCGAAGGGGTTGTGGATGCGCAGGCATCGCAGGACCGCAGGGGCCACCTCCGCTCCGGTGGCAGCGCCGTCGCGGACGCTGTCGCCGGGTTCACGGGAGCCGTGCTCGTCACCGTGCTCGTCGCTGCCGTGCCCGTCGGATACGCCCGCTTCGGCCGGTGCGTACAGCATCGCGGCGAGGAGTTCCTCCCACGGTTCCCCGGTGCGTTCCTCGGCGTCGGCTCGGCCCCAGTGGCTGACGACCGCCGGTGGCACAGACGGGATGCCGTCGTCCGGTGCGGGACGGGTGGGGATCCGCGCCGACGCGTGGCAGGTCCAGGAGCCGCTGGTGGTGCGGGCGTTGACCGTGACGGCCGCGTGGGCGCCGGAGGGTTCCCAGACGACGGTCACCGGTGTCCTGCTGGCCAGGGACAGCCATCGGTGGATGACCAGGTCCTCCAGGCACAGTTCTTCGAGGCCGTCCCGCCCGTGGATCTCCTGGGCCGCCGCGATCATCAGTGCGGCGGCCGCGGGCAGGGTGAGGACCGGCCGGCCGTGCAGCGTGCGTACGGCGGTATGGGTGGCGTGGGCACCCAGGTCGGTCTGCCACAGGACGGCACCCGTGCGCGGGTCGTCGGTTCGACGGCCCAGCGGGGAGTGGCCCGCGTCTCCGGTCGCCGGGCCGCGGCGGGCGAACCAGTGGCGCTCGTGACGCCAGGGTGGGCTGGGCAGCGGGATCCGCGTCCCGGCGGTCCAGAGCCGGTCCTCGTCCACCCGTGCTCCGGCGAAGTGCAGCCGGACGAGTGCGCCGCGCAGGTCGACCGCCTCGTCGGCCCGCTTGCGCAGTGTGGGGACCACCACCGCTTCGGGTGTGTCGGTCGCCTGGAGGGTTTCGGTGAGGGGAATCAGTGCGACGGGGTGGGGCGACACCTCCAGGAAGAGATCGTTTCCGTCTGCCGCGGCGGCTGCGACCGCCTGCTGCAACCGGACGGGGCGGCGGACGTTGGCGCACCAGTAGGCGGCGTCGGCGTCGACGGGGGCACGCGGGTCGTCGAGGACGGTGTTGTACCAGGTGACCTGCGCGGTGCCGGCCCGAACTGTGCCCAGGGCCTCGCGCAGCCCGGGCAGGATCGGATCGACGGCGGCCGAATGCCCCGCTCCGCCGACGTCGAGGAGCCGTGCCATACGGCCCTGTCCGGCCAGTTCGTCAACCAGGCTCCGGACGGCCGGGGCCGGTCCGGCGACGGTGCATCTGCGCGGGGAGGAGTGCACGGCGATCTCCACGCCGGGAAAGCGCGGCAGAATCTCGGCGCGCTCCTCGTCGGCCAGTTCGACCGCGGCCATGGCGCCGGCGCCTTCGCTGTCGATGCCGGCGAGCCGAGCCGACCGGTCGAGGACGACACGCAGACCGTCGGCGACGTCCAGTGCGCCGGCGACGACCGCGGCGGCGACCTCTCCCATCGAGTGGCCGATGACGGCAGCGGGTCTCACTCCGTGGGCGAGGAAGGTGTGTGCCAGGGCGATGTGCATCCCGAACAGCAGCGGCTGGATGTGCTCGACGCCCGCTTCCCGCTCGTCCCGCAGCAGGTCCCGCAGGGACCGACCCGTCCGGGCGAGGAACACCGGGTCCAGCGAGCGCACCGCCGCGTCGAATGCGGGCTCGTCCCTCAGCAGGCCCAGTCCCATGCCCGGCCACTGAGAGCCGTGGCCTGAGAAGACGAAGACGGGACGGCGGGCGCCGGACGACCGCGCCGGGAGGTCGTCGGTGCCGGGAGGTACGCAACCCGGCGCTTCCTCTCGGCGTGCCAGGGCTCCGAGCAGTCCGGCCGCCTCCTGACGGGTGCGCGCGACGACGGCGGCGCACACGGACCCTCTGCGGTGGCGGGCCAGTGTGTGGGCGACGTCCCCGAGCTGAGGTGCGTCGTCGGCTGACAGCAACCGGGCCAGGCCTGCTGCCACGTCGCCGATCCGGTCGTGGGACCGGGCCGAGACGACGAGGACGTGGGCGCGTGCGGCCCTGCCGTCCTGGTCCTCGGTCCGCGGTCCGGTCGCCGGTGCCTGTTCCAGGACGACGTGCGCGTTGGTGCCTCCGAAACCGAAGGCGGACACGCCGGCGCGGGCCGGACGGGTGCCCCGGTCCGGCCAGTCGGTGGGCTCGGTGACGATGTGCAGGCCGAGGGAGTCGAAGTCGATGTGCGGGTTGGGCTCGTGGAAGTGCAGGCTTCCCGGGATACGGCGGTGGTGCAGCGCCAGTACCGTCTTGATCAGGCCGACGATCCCCGCGGCGCCTTCCAGATGGCCGACGTTGCTCTTCACGGAGCCGATGAGCAGGGGCTGGTGCGCCGGCCTGCCACAGCCGACCACGGCACCGAGCGCACCGGCCTCGATGGGGTCTCCCAGCAGGGTGCCGGTGCCGTGTGCTTCGACGTAGTCGATGTCGGCGGCATCGACCCGGGCGTCGTGCAGCGCACCGCGCAGCAGGTGTTGCTGGCCCGCGGGGCTGGGAGCCATCAGGCCCGCCGAACGGCCGTCGCTGTTGACCGCCGTCCCCCTGATGACGGCCAGCACCCGGTCGCCGTCGCGCAGGGCGTCGGAGAGCCGTTTCAGCACGACGACTCCGCAGCCCTCTCCCCGGGTGATGCCGTCGGCGGCCGCGTCGAACGGCTTGCAGCGGCCGTCCGCCGCCAGCGCTCCGGCCTGTTGGAAGGAAGCGGTGACCATGGGCGATAAAAGGACGTTGACACCTGCCGCGAGCGCGGTGTCGCACTCACCGGCGCGCAGGCTGCGGCATGCCTGGTGCACCGCCACCAGGGACGAGGAGCAGGCCGTGTCGACGGTGATACTCGGTCCGTGCAGGTCGAACAGGTACGAAATCCTGTTGGCGGCGATGCTTCCGGCGGCTCCCGTGCTGGTCCACGGGGTCAGTCGCGTGGGATCCGACGTGGTCAGATGTCCGTACTCGAGGGCGCTGAGACCGACGAACACCCCGGTTTCGCTGCCCTGGAGGCTGTGCGCGGGAAGTCCGGCGTGGTCCAGGGCTTCGCAGCTGACTTCCAGCAGCAGGCGCTGCTGCGGGTCCATCATCTCCGCCTCACGCGGCGTGATACCGAAGTGGTCGGCGTCGAACGCCTCGATGTCGTCGAGGAAGGCGCCGTGACGCGTGGTCCGTTCCAGCAGGGCCGCGATGCCGGGCACGGCGGCGAAGTCACGCCAGCGCCTGGCGGGGACGGTGCCGACGAGGTCGCTTCCCGCGGTCAGGTGTTTCCAGAAGGACTCGGGGCCATTGACGTTGCCGGGAAGACGGCAGCCGACCCCGATGATCGCGACGGGGGACGACGGTCGGGCGACGTCACCCCCGGCGGCCGGAACAGGCGACGGCTGCCGCGGCTCCTCCTGGTCCTCCTCCGGCACGGGCCCCGTGCTCCTGGCCAGACGCTCCACGAGGGATCCGATGGTGGGGTTCTCCCACAGCAGCGTGGCCGGCAGAGGTGTGCGCCGGAATCGCTCCAGTCGTCCGGCGATACCCACGGCCGCACGGGACGTCAGGCCGTACTCCACCAGGGGACGGGCGTCGTCCAGGTCCGCCTCGGAGATGCCGCAGGTCTCGCAGACGAGTCGGCGCAGGAACGCCCGCAGCTCTGCGGCCGAGACGGGTACCGGCTCGGGCTGGGCGGCCGACTGCGTTCCTGCTTCCATCTGTCCCTCTCCCTGCACCTTCACGAACTGCCGGTCGTAGGTTTCAGGCGCCTGTCCCCGCAGCCCACGCGCCCGCCAGGTACTGGTCACGGCAGGCGCTGCGGGCGACCTTGCCGCTGGTGGTGCGCGGGACGGTGCCACGTGGTGCCAGCACGAAGGCATGCAGGGCGACGCCGTGCCTGGCGGCGACCGCGGAGCGCACCGCACGGGTCACCTCCTCCGCCAGCACCTCGGGCTCGGTCACCTCCCGGGCGTGCTCGGCCACGACGGCCAGTCGCTCGCCGTCGGTGGTGGACAGGGAGAACGCGGCGATGTGGTGCGGGCGGATCGCCGGATGAGCCGCCTTGACGGTCTCCTCGATGTCGTGCGGGTAGTGGTTGGTCCCGTCGATGATCACCAGGTCCTTCAGACGGCCGGTGACGTAGAGCTGCTTGTCGTGCCACACGCCCAGGTCACCGGTGCGCAGCCAGGGGGCGGCCGGGTCGTCGCCGCCGAGTACCGCGCGGAAGGTGGCCTCGCTCTGCTCGTGGTGGTTCCAGTAGCCACGTCCGATGTTGGGGCCGCGCAGCCAGATCTCACCGACGGCTCCCTCTTCCCGACGCCTGCCTGTCGCCGGATCGGCGATCGCGATGTCCTGTCCCGTCGGCCGGCCGCATGCGACGAGTTCGGTCACCGCCCGGTCGTCGGAGCTCTCCGAGACGCGTGCTACTCCCTCCCCGATGGCTTGCCGGTCGAAGGAGGTGACGGTCGGCTCCTCTCCCGCCGGTGTGGCGCACACGAAGACGGTCGCCTCGGCCAGACCGTAGGAGGGCCGCATCGTCGTACGCCGCATACCGACGGGCGCGAAGGCCGTCTGAAAGCGCTCAAGAGTGCGAGGCCCGATGGGTTCGCTGCCGTTCACCATGGCAGCGACGGAGTCCAGCGACAGTTCGGCGCGTTCCTCGGCGTCCACCCTCTGTACGCAGTAGTCGTAGGCGAAGTTGGGCGCGGCGGTGAGCGCTCCGTGGTACTGCGTCAGCAGGCGCAGCCAGCGCACGGGTTGCTGGATGAACGCCAAAGGATCCATGAAGACCGACGGCAGGTGACCGATGATCGGCAGGGCGATGGCCAGTACCAGCCCCATGTCGTGGTAAAGCGGCAGCCACCCGACGGTGCAGTTACGGCCTCGCCGGATGTCGTAGGCCTCGAGAGCCTGCCGGGCATTGGCGCACACATTGGCGTGTGTGATCACCACTCCGGAGGGAATTCTGGTGGAGCCCGAGGTGTATTGCAGATAGGCGACGTCATTCGGCAGCGGTTCGTCGAAGTCCTCCCGCACTCCCACCGAGTTCTGTGCCAGCTCCCGCTCGGTGACGACCTGGAAGTCGGCGGACATGCCGTGCGTCGCACAGAAATCCGTGAGCGGCTCGCGCTGTTCCTCGACGGTCAACAGGATTTTGGGTGATGCGTCCCGCAGCACCGCCGCGAGCTTCTCCGCGTGCCCCGGCAGGGACGGCGAGAACAGGGGAACGGCGATTGCGCCGGCACAAGCGGCGGCGAGGAAACCCACAACGTATTCGAGGCTTTGCGGAGCGACGACCGCGACCCTCTCCCCCATCGCATCGGCGCAGCGCAGAGCCCAGGCGGCCCGCCGTACCCGCTCGTCCAGTTCCTTCCAGGTGAGTGTGGAGGCCACACCCCGGGTGTCGGTGCTGTGGTCGACGAATGTGAAGGCCACTTCGTCGGGTGTGAGAGCAGCGACTCGGGCAAGGTGGTGGCTGATGGTGTCTGTCACCGAGAATGGCACTGGCTCACCGCACCTTCGTTTTTCAGCAGGTCACAGCGCCCGTCAGCGCAAGCAGTGGAACAACAGCGAAACATGAAGCTGTCCGCCTTCTCCGGTGACACGCCGATACAAGCCTGCGCCGCGCTCACCTCATGGCTCCGCAACACCTATATTTCGCACGTGAAGGCAATCCGGGTACCGCGCCGGGCATATCACTGCGGCCAGGAACCATGAGTCGGCTACGCACCGCGAGCGTCGTTACGGCGGTCATTCTCGCCACGTTCCTGACGGCTCTCGACAACAGTGTGGTGAATGTCGCCCTGCCTCAGATGCGCAGGGAACTCGGTATGAACGACACGAGCTTGAAGTGGGTGGCGACCGCGTACCCGCTGTCGCTTGCCAGCTTTCTGCTGTTCGCCGGCCAGCTGACCGATGCCAGGGGGCGGCGCTGGTCCCTGCTGACCGGGCTTACGGCGTTCACCGCGGCCTCCGCCTGCTGCGCGCTGTCGGGCACCGCGGGGGTGCTCGTCGGCTTCCGCACCGTACAGGGCGCCGGCGCGGCGTTCATCCTGCCCGCCTCGTTGGCGGTGCTGTCCCACGACCTGCCGCGCGGTGTGCGCACAGCCGGATTCGGTGCGACGACCGCGGCACTGGCGTCCGCGCTGGCCTTCGGACCGGTCGTCTCCGGCGTCGTGACACAGCACTGGGGCTGGGAGTGGCTCTTCGTGCTGAACATTCCGCTGGGAATCGCCGGCTTCCTCGTCGGCATCCTTGCCCTGCCCGGCGCCGGACGCGACCCACGCCCGTCGCCCTACGGCGTCGCCGCAGTGCCCCACCGCGTGCTCGCGCTGACGTGCCTCTCCCTTGCCGCCCTGGTCTACTGTCTGATTCAGGGACCCGCATACGGATTCGGTGAGCCGACGGTGATCGTCTCGGGTGCCGCCGCCGTCTGCGGTGCGGTCGCACTGTGCCGCCGGCGAGGACCGCGCCACAGTGCCGCGCTGGGCGAGTTGCTGCACCGGCGGCCCTTCATGGGTGGGCTGGTCACCCAGCTGTTGTGGGGGCTGGGGGTGAGTGGCGTCTACTTCTACACCTCCCAGTTCCTGCAGAGCGGTTTGCGGCTCAGCCCTACACAGTCCGGGCTGACCTTCACGCCCGTGGTCGCGGCGCTGTGCCTCACCGCCCCGTTCGTGGCGGCCATGGCCAGGCGGTGGGGAGACGGCCGGATCGCCGCATCGGGGCTGATCCTGGTGGCCTGCGGACTGCTCCTGGTCGCACTGGGCAGTCGCTACGGCGAGCTTCTCGACCTGACGCCGGGACTGGCCGCGGTGGGCGCGGGTTCGGCCCTCGCGCTGCCCATGACGACGCGAGCCCTGGAGTCCTCCCCCGGCCATCTGTCCGGCTTCGCCGCCGGCTTGTTCAGTGCTGTCCGTGAGCTGTCAGGTGTCTTCGGCATCGTGCTCGTGGGCGCCGTCGTGACCTTCGTGCAACGCTCGGCGCTGTCCGGGGGAGCCGAGTACCAGGAAGCCCTGCGGACGGGGTACCAGGCCGGTCTGTGCATGGCGGCGGCGCTGGTCGGAGCGGGTGCACCGGTCGCCGTCTGGGCCCTGCGCCGCCCTCCGGGAAATGACCGGGAGCGCGGCTGCCGGGTCGTCGAGTCATCGGCCGGAGGCAAGCCGTAGTCCCCCTTCCGCGCTCAGTTCCCGTTCGTCTCGCTGCTGCCGTCGTCCGCCGTGTCGCTTTGTGCGGTGGCTCCCTCGTATCCCGCCGCGATCACCGGCCGGGTTCCCATGGCCTTCTCGGCGCGCCCATCGCCGGTCCGTCGGCCGGCCCGCGGTCCGCCATGTGCACGGCCCCCAAGAGCAGCGAGAACAGACGTATGAGGCTTTCGCCTGTCTCCGCGAAGGCGTCGACGTGGGGCGCGTCCAGTATGAGCACCCCCACGGGCCGGTCCCCCGCGTGCACGGGGGCGATGATGGACGACCGGTAGCCGTCCCCCAGGTTGATCATCGGGTAGCCGCTGGTCGAGAGTGTGTCGTCGATCCTGACGGTGGTCTTGCGGCCGAGGGCCCACAACAGGTCCCTACCGTCCGGCTCGTCGGTGGTGTACTCATCGGGAGCCTGGCTCACGTCACCGTACTGTCCTCGTCGCCGAAGGCTGCGGCCGTCTTCGGCGAGGGCGTAGTAGGCGCACCTGGTGCCGGGATCCCCATGGGTGGCGGCCAAGGAGCAGAGGTTTTCGCTGAAGGCGGTGATCTCCTCGTCAGCGAGCTTCGCCTTCGAGCGCAGCGCGACATAGGCGGCCAGGCTCGAGCATGCGGTTCCCGCGGTGATGAACGTGATCTGCACGACGCCGGCCACGTAATTGACGACTGAGCCCGCGGCGAATGCCGCGCCGGGGAACAGCGCCGCCGCCGCGGTGATCAGCATGCGCCGGCTCTTCCTCGATCGTCCACCCATGGCTGCCCCTTGACCGAATCCTCAATCACCGCGGTTTTCCGGTGCAGTGGATGGGCAGCGCACTGACGTCTGCATCCAGTGACTCCGACCGCAGCAGCCACGGACAACAAGCATGGACAACAATCATCCGAACGGATTAGGGATCCACCGGAATAGTCACATAATGCGGGAGCGTCTCATACGCGGCGACTTCTGAAATACCAAGGCGCACATCCATTCAATTTCACCGGAATCGCCCACAAATGACGGATTACGTCAAGAAGGTGGCATTTCGCGCAATCATGGCAGGGTTCGCCATCGTTCCATCTACCCGGGAGCCGTTCATGCGCAGTGCCGTCACCACCGCCCAGGTCGAGGAGCGGAGTCTCGCTTTCGAGGGTTTCGCTTACGGGTGCCGCATCGTCCACCAAAGAGCCCCGCAGACGGCGCCGCTGGTGTTGCTCGGAGGCTCGTCCCAGAACAGATATTCGTGGCAGGGACACGAGAGGTGGCTGGCACCGCTGTGCACGTTGATCACCGTGGATCTTCCTGGTTACGGCTCCTCGAACTTCCTGCCCGCGGAATACGGCATCGACTTCCTTGCCGCCGCGGTCAAACACATGCTGGTGGAGATCGGGATGCCGCGGGTGAATCTCTTCGGCGGCTGCTTCGGTGAGGTCGTGGGTCTCCGATTCGCGCAGCTCCATCCGGAGTTCATCAGTCGCATCGTCTTCTGCGGCGCGGCGAGACGCCTTCCTGAGATCTATTCCGAAGCTGTGCCGCGTCTGTCTCGCGCGCTCGAACGCGGCGAGATCGCACAGGCCGCCGGCGGACTGGTCCGGCTGTTCATGTCGAACCCCGGTGCCGGTCAGGTGCGCAGGCACGCGGCCGTGGCACGCCTCCTCCATCGGCAGTTCATGGACCAGACGCCGGACGAGCTGAAGAAGGCGGTCGAGCACAACACGCGGCTGATGACGCACGGCTGCTTCCGGCCATTGCCCATCCCCCATGTGCCGTCTCTGGTGTTCACCGGGGAGTACGACACCCTGTGCACGCCCCAGATGGGTCGTGAGGTCGCCGCGGCGATGCCATCAGCGCGGTTCACGACGATCAAGGACGCCGACCACCTGGTCACCGTCGAGCGCATGCAGGAGACCGCGGACCTGATCGGCCGGTTCTGCACCGACCGGCCCATCGACGGTCTGCCGTACTGCAACGCCGTCGAATCACCGTCTGCCGGCCCTGTTTCCGCACATCGCTGCCGCATTCCAGCACAGTGAGCGACCACGGGCGGAGCGACATACGCAGAATGGCCGGGCCCTGATATCGGGTTCCGGCCATTCTCCGCTGTGTGGACTCGTGGGCGTCAGGACTTCTCGCCAGGGATGGCAGCGCTGCTGACACAGGAGACCTGACCGCCCGCAGCCGGGCAGTTCTGCGTCGAGTAGTTCACGACCGTGACGTTTCCGTGCCTGTCGGTGGTGACCTGGTACTCGCTCACCTGTACGCAGCGCACGTGGCCCTTGCCGTCGTCGGCGCACTTGTCGGAGCCGTCACCGGCGAAGGCCTGGGCGGCCCCGGCGCCGATCAGAGCGAAGCTCCCCATGACGCCGACTGCCGCGGCGATTTTCTTCGAATTGAGCATCTGCCTTTTCCTTTACAGTCGGTCCCCGTGCTGCCTAGATCACCTCACAAGTGATCACTTGCCGACGGGGGCGGCCTGCGTGCAGTTCACCGACTTGTGCTTGCTGAGGTCGTTGACCTGGAGGCCGAGGACGTTGACCACGACATTGACGTCGTGGACGTTGATAAGGCCTCCCTGCCAGGTCGACTCGTTCGCCGAACACGTCTGGCTCTGCTTGGGGTCGACCTTGGTCTGCGAGTCCCCATCCGCAGCGTGGACGACGCCGGCGCCCAGGAAGCTGACGCTGCCGAGCATGGCCACAGCGACTGCCGCCTTCTGGTACTTGCGCATTGCTTCTCCGCTTCTTGAGTTGACACAGCTCGTAATGGGCTAGCAACTGACAGTCGCCAACTGTAGGGGACGTTTGCGGCCTTTGGCGGATGAAACGCTCAAGCGCCCAAGCTTACAAAAAATGCCACAATCCTACACTTCTGCATATGACTTGGGCGCCCGAAGTGGGCATCGAGTCAAACGGCAGGCCCCGGGGCTCGATAACCTGCTTCGAGCCCCGGGGCCTGCCTAGATCACCCGATCGGCGATCAGTGACCGATGGTGAAGATCTGGGTGCAGGTCACCGACGTGTGCTCGCTGGTGTCACTCTTCTGGGCGCCCAGCGCGTTGACCGGGGCGGTGTTCCCACTGAGCGTCTCGGAGCCCTCGGCGTAGCTCTTGTTCGCCGAGCACTGCTGGTTCTGCTTGTTGTCCAGCTTGACAGCCGCGTCGTCATCTCCGGCCTGACTGACGCCCGCGCCGAGGAAGCCGACGCTGCCGAGCATGGCCACCACGACTGCAGCCTTCTGGTACTTGCGCATTACCTCTCCGTTTCTCGTGTCGACACAACCCGTAATAGGTTGGCCACCGACAGTTATTAACGTAAGTGACTTTTGCGGCTTTTGACAGGAGAAACGCTTAAACGCGCAGATTTCTTGAATAATGGCATAATCTGATTGACATAGGCGGTCAGGACTTCCTGGAAAGCAAACGGCAGGCCCCGCGGCTCGAACACGATGGTTCCAGCCGCGGGGCCTGCGCAGATCACCCGATCAGTGACTACTTGCCGATAGTGAAGAGCTGGGTGCAAGTCACCGAGGTGTGCTCGCTCTTGTCGTTGTACTGCAGGCCGGCGGCGTTGACCGGGGCGAAGTTTTCGCTGCCCGTCTTGGAGCCCGTCAGGTAGGTTCCGTCCGCCGAGCACGACTGGTTCTGCTTGTTGTCCAGCTTCACCGTCGCGCCGTCGTCACCATGGGCCTGGCTGACGCCCGCGCCGAGGAAGCCGACACTGCCGAGCATGGCCGCGACGACCGCAGCCTTCTGGTACTTGCGCATTACCTCTCCGTTTCTCGTGTCGGCACAGTCCGTGATGGACTTGCCACTGACAGTCACCAACACTAGGCGACATTTGCGGCTTCTCATAGGAGAAACGCACGCACGCTTAAATTTCTTGAACAGTCGCAGTATCAGGGACTTCTACGCATGCATCGAGTGGCCGAACGGCAGGCCCCGCGGTTCGAACGCACCGGTTCACACCTCGCGGGGCCTGCCCAGATCATCCGTTCGGCGATCAGTGACCGATGGCCAAGACGTTGGTGCAGTCGTTGGAGGAGTGCTCGCTCTTGTCGGCGAACTGGAGGCCGGTCGTGTTGGTCGGCAGCAGGAGGTCGCTGCCCGTCTGGGTACCCGCGAGGTAGGTCCTGTCCGCGGAGCACAGGTTGGTCTGCTTGTTGTCCAGCTTGAACTTCCCGCCGTCCTCATCGCCGTGGGCCTGGCTGGTGCCCGCACCGAGGAAGCTGACGCTACCGAGCAGAGCCATGACGACTGCGGCCTTCTGGTACTTGCGCATTACCTCTCCGTTTCTCGTGTCGACACAACCCGTGAGGGGTCGGTCACTGACAGTCCTCAACTTAGAGGATCTTTTATGCTTTTCCCATGAGACACGCGCGATTGAGCATGTTTTCTGACAAAGGGATGTTCTGACATCGAGCTGCGCAACCCTACGGATGACGGCAGAAGTCACGCCTGTCCGGCGAAGTCCCCATGTAAGGGTGATCTGGTGACAAACAGCCGTAACCGGCTCCGGGTCGTCGCGTTGAGCGGGGAGTGCGGTCGCGCGTCATGCCGCCGCGCTTATACAAGTCACAAAGGAGAACGTGATGTCTCTCATCGCGAAGGCGGGGATCGCTGCTCTCGGCACGGGCGCCGTGGTCCTCAGCGGGGCGGGTCTCGCTGCGGCAGGCGCCGGCGCCGAGGGCGC
The DNA here is from genome assembly GCF_053611185.1 of Streptomyces sp. NPDC054834. Classification (NCBI taxonomy): domain Bacteria; kingdom Bacillati; phylum Actinomycetota; class Actinomycetes; order Kitasatosporales; family Streptomycetaceae; genus Streptomyces; species Streptomyces sp. NPDC054834. Next base: position 215,900 of record NZ_JBSGZV010000010.1, read on the forward strand.
GGCGATCGGCTCGGGCGGCCTGGCGTCCGGCAATGTCATCCAGGTGCCGATCCACGCGCCGATCAACGTGTGCAACAACACCGTCCACGGGCTCGCTGCTCTCAACGCGACCTTCGGCAACGCCTGCAAGAACGGCCACCACCACAAGAAGCACAATTACGGCAACTGACCTCTGTCGTTCTGGCCAGAGAGCCCCGGCGCGATCAAGCGCCGGGGCTCTTCCCATGAATCTGCGTCAGATCACGCGTACCGGTAGATCCGGCCGACGTCCTCGAGTTCGTCCGGAGTCACGTCCCACGGCGGCAGCTTCTGGTGCCGTGCCACGATCCGGTCGCGCTGCTCGTCGCCACGGCCGGGCGGTGTCGCGGGCAGATAGCGGGCCCCGCGGTGCCTGCGCTGCCAGCGGTACCACTGGAGATCGACGAAGGCGTGATGCAGCCAGAAGACCGGGTCGTTGACGGAGGCGCCACCGAGCATCGCCCCGCCGACCCAGCGGTGCACCCGGTTGTGGTTGTACCAGGAGGCGCTGCCCCGGCCGGTGCTCCAGCCCTCCAGCCTGTTACGGAAACCTCGTGTGACCGTCGAGTCCCAGGGCGCCGTGTCGTAGGCGGGTTCCTGCAACGCCCACTCCAGCTCGCTCTTCGTGGGCAGGTCGATCGGATCGCGGGAGCGGCCGAGGTCCCGGGTGAGGAACTCCTCGTCCGTCTCGCCCACCTTGATGGTCCAGTTGCCCTCCCGGTGGGCGAACGGACCGGTCATCACCTGGTGGTCGGCACGGCGTCCGTCGCCGCCGAGCAGGTCCGCCGTCCAGGGGACGGAGGTGGTGGTGCGGTCACGCGTCCAGTCCCAGTACGGAACGGTCACCGAGGAGTCCACACGGCGCAGCGCGCGCTCGAGGTCGAGAAGGAACCGGCGATGCCAGGGCAGGAAGGAGGGTGCCATGTGCGCGGTACGCAGTCCCTGCTCGCCGTCGGGCGAGAAGTACTCGATGTGCATCCGCACGAACTCGTCGTACTCGCCTCGCCGTTTGACCTCCAGCAGCGCTTTGACGAACCGGCGCTTCTCGGCTCCCGTGAGCGTGCCCGCGTCCTTGCGCACGTACGTCATGCCCGTCCCCCCATGTGGGAGTGCTCCGCGCCCACCGGCCCCGGAGCCAGGTCGCGCAGCCGCCGGCCGGGGCCGAGTTCGTCGACGGCGGCGCGGGCGGCCTCGAGCGGTGTCCGGTACGAGCAGTAGTGGTCGACCATGCTCAGCCAGGTGCCGTCGGCACGGCGCATCAGATGCAGCGGGCGGCCGTCCACGGTGACGTGCCACCGGCCGTCCTCTGCGGCTCCTCGCTCGGGGACCCACATGCCCAGGATGTGACGGCCGCGGTACGTCTGGTCGAAGGCGGTGCCGTTCGGGTGGTCTCCGGCGGGGGATCCGTGGCGTGAGGACCGGAGCGCGGCGGCCACCGGAGCCAGGGCGGCCGCAGCCGCGCAGGCGAGCAGACCGAGCGTCGCGTTCCGTCGTGTACCGCCTGCCGGTCCGGGTCGACTCGGGCCCGGTGCACCGTCCTCGGCGCCCACCGGCACTCCGCCGATGCCGACGACCATCGTTCACTCCTCGTCCGGTTCGGTTGTCCCGCTAGCGCGGTCCGGTCACCGATAGGGACGCGTGTTCAGGTCGGTCCTACGCACGGTCCCCGGCGTCGTCGCCAGCCCTGTACACGGAGGGACGGCCCTCGGATTCCACCGAGGGCCGTCCCTCCGTACGGCATGGTCCGAGCCCTACAGCCACAGATTGCCGTGGACCGGCTTGACCTGGCTGACCGCGTTCGAGGCGTCCTTCGCCGAGGGGATCAGCGAGTTGTGACCGCTCACGCTGAGGGGGAACTTGGTGGTCACGCCACCGCTGAGGTCCGTGTTCGCCAGGTCCGGGGTGCTCGGGACTGCGGGGGCGCTCTGCGCGACCGGAGCACTTGGAGCCGCCGGAGCAGCGGGAGCACTCTGAGCGACCGGAGCACTCGGAGCCGCCGGAGCAGCGGGAGCACTCTGAGCCACCGGAGTAGCGGGAGCGCTCTGAGCGACCGGAGCAGCGGGAGCGCTCTGAGCGACCGGAGCCGCCGGAGCACTCTGAGCCGCCGGAGCAGCGGGAGCACTCTGAGCAACCGGAGCACTCGGAGCCGCCGGAGCACTCTGAGCCGCCGGAGCAGCGGGAGCGCTCTGAGCGACCGGAGCACTCGGGACCACCGGACCAGCGGGAGCACTCTGAGCGACCGGAGCACTCGGAGCCGCCGGAGCAGCGGGCGCACTCTGCTCGACCGGAGCACTCGGAGCCGCCGCAGCGCTCTGGACGTCAGGCGCACTCTGGACGCCGGTCGCACCCGGGGCGACGGAGGCGTCCTGGGCGAACGCAGGCGTGCCGACGCTGGCAGCAATCATGGATCCGGCAAAGACGGCGACAGCCTTCAGGGGCTTCATCGTGTTCCTTTCTGCGGCAACGCGGGTTGCCGGAGGGGACTCTGTCGCCGTGTGTAACGAGCTCTGACCGGTGCGGAAACCGGAGGCGCCGAAGATTGCGAGTCCTCATATGAGATCACTCGCGGTGCCGTTCCGGCGGCCGGCACCACGACTGGACGGGGAGAACCGTACGGGAGGCGCTCACCAAGCCTGCGGCACCACCGTCGTCGGCAGCGAGATCGCGGGGAGCGTCACGGCCGGCACCTCGGACACCGATGTCGACGGGATCTCGGTCGGCGCCGGCAGCGCGTTGTCGACCAGCGTGGCGGTGAGGAGCTTGATCGCGTCGGTCAGCAGCTCGGTGGCCGACGGATACACCTGGTCGATGTCACCGGAGACGGCCGCCTGCACGAGATTGTCGATGGCCTCCTCGAGGGCGTCCAGGGCGTCGCTCGTGGGGTCGGCGGCTCGCCGCTCGGCCGCCCCGGGTGCGACGGTGCCCCGAGTGAGCGCGGGCAGCGCGCCCCTCGTCGCGGCCTTGGCAGCCGCCTTGGCCAGGGCGCGCTTCGCGGCGTCGCCGAGTTTCCGGGCCTCGGCGGCGGACAGCCGGCCGTTGTCCGCCTGGAGCGCCGCGTCGACCAGGTCGGTGACCGCGGTGGCCTCAGCGCCGAAGGAGTTGAGGCTTCTGAGCTTGGCGACAAGCGCGTCCGCCCCGGGGAGCGGCGTGTCGGGCGACGCCGCGTGGCTGCGCTCGAGGGCCGGGTCGGCCGCCATGGCGGCGGGCCCGGTGATCCCGACCAGGACTGCGGCGCACAGTGCGCCGGACGCGATACGCATGGGGGTTCCTCTCGACGGGTGCCGATCTTGAACCCACCGTGGAAGCACTCAGGGCTGCCTGCAACCGGGCGTACGCCAACCAGGGAGAGCACCCGCCGAAGGGGCGAGTGCGGACGGGGGCCGACCGTTCGGTGACACGCGGGACGGCGCCGGTTTTGTGCGCCGATGGCGTGATTCTGTGAAGCTGACTGACTTCACGATTCCGACACACATGCCCGGTTTCACCATACTTGTCTGGTTAGCGGTTAGCGTGCGGACTTCCCGACGCACCCCTCCGGGCGGACACATCGCGCTCTGCCGCTGCTGCACCGCCACCTGTTCCGAAAGGGCAACGACGGTCATGCCCCATTACCTGGGTCCGCTGCTTCGCCGTGCGACGGTGGGCGTCCTCGCCCTTGCCGCGATGGGGGCAGCCGGCAGCTCCCCGTCGGCCGCGACGGCCTCACCGGAGGCAACGAGCCTCACGTTCGCCCAGCGGTACCGCGCCCACCTGCACGGCGGCATCGTGCGCGCGGCCAACTCCTCCATCAGCTGCCGCACGGCACCCGCGTGCTCCGACGTGCAGTCCGGCGGGGGCGGTGTGAACGGTGACTTCGACATGTTCTACGTCGACGTCGACGGCGACCCGAACACCTACAACTCCTCCCGCGCGGAGGTCCGTCTGCCCGCCGGCTCCCAAGTGACGTACGCGCGTCTGTACTGGGGCGGCAACCTGCGCGTGGGCGAGCAGAAGCCGCCGGAGGACAACGAGAAGGTACTGATCGCCGAGCCCGGCGGCGAGTACAAGCCGCTCCGCGCGGACACGGTCGTCGGACACCGCGTCGCCGACGGCGCGGAAGCCTTCCAGGCCTCGGCGGACGTGACACAGATGGTCCGGGACAGCGCGCCGGGCATGTACAGCGTGGCCCAGGTCAACGTGGCGATGGGCAGGTCCCAGGCCGGGGCATGGGGAGGCTGGACGCTGGTCGTGGCGTACCAGAACCCGGCGGAGCCCGTGCGGGACCTCGCGATCTGGGACGGTTTCGCACGGCTGAAGTCCCACGACGCGGAGCTGCGGCTCCGTGACGCCAACTTCGCCGCCGGCGCGGGCGGCTACGCGGGCCTGGTGGCGTACAACGGCGACCGCGGCGTCACCGGCGACTCGCTCACCATGTCGACCGGCCACGACGGATCCATCGCTCTCACCGGCCCCGCCAACCCGCCGGACGACGTCCTGAACTCCACCATCGCCGACTGGGGGACCGCGCGCGTGCCGGCGTACGCCAACAACCTCGGCTTCGACTCCGACGTGTTCGACCTCGGAAGGGGCCTCCAGCAGGCCGGTGACCGGGTGAACCTGCGGCTCGCCTCCAACCGGGACTCGGCCTGGGCCGGCGTTCTCTTCGCCGCCGTCGACGCCCAGCAGTGAATCCGTCGCCCCCCGTTCCGGGCGCTTTCGCGAGCAAGGAAGCCGTGCATATGCATCCGTCATCCACCAGCCGCCGGCCGCGGGTCATGCACCTCACCCAACCTGTGGACGGCGGGGTCGCGCGCGTGGTGACCGACCTGGTCCGGGAACAGCTGGCCGACGGCGCGGACGTCGTCGTCGCCTGTCCCGACAGCGCGCTCACGGCGGAACTGCGGGCGCTCGGCGCGACCGTACGGCACTGGTCCGCGACACGGTCGCCGGGGCCGACGCTCGCGCGGGAGGTACGGCACCTGGCGCGGCTGATCGACGAGGTACGCCCCGATCTGGTGCACGCCCACAGCGCGAAGGCCGGCCTCGCCGGGCGGCTCGCGGTGCGCGGGCGGATCCCGACGGTCTTCCAGCCGCACGCGTGGTCGTTCGAGGCGGTCGGCGGGATCACCGCGAACCTCGCGCTCAAGTGGGAACGACGGAGCGCCCGTTGGGCGACCCGCGTAATCTGTGTGAGCGAGGCGGAGCGCGCCACCGGGGTACGCGCCGGGATCTCCGGCCGGTGGACCGTCGTCCCCAACGGCATCGATCCCGAACGCTTCCACCCGGCCCCGGCCGGCACCGTGCGGGCCGGCCTCGCACCGCTCGCCGGCATCGACCCGGCGGCGCCGCTCGCGGTCTGCGTGGGCCGACTGTGCCGGCAGAAGGGTCAGGACGTCCTGCTGCGGGCGTGGGACACCGTCGCACGCCGAGTGCCCGACGCCCGCCTCGTCCTGGTCGGTGACGGACCGGACAGCGACCGGCTCCGCCGGGAAGCCCCCCCGTCCGTGGTGTTCACGGGCGCCGTCGCCGACGCCTCGCCCTGGTACCAGGCCGCCGATCTCGTCGTCCTGCCCTCCCGCTGGGAGGGCATGGCGCTGGCCCCGCTGGAGGCGATGGCCTGCGGCCGGCCCGTGGTGGTGACAGACGTCGACGGCGCCCGCGAGAGCCTGCCGCCCTCCTTCGCCGCCCATTGCCTGGCCCCCCCGGAGGACCCGGCGGTGCTGGCCGGGGCAGTCACGGAGCTGCTGCTCGACCCGCCGCTGCGCGAGTCGCTCGGCGACCGGGCCCGCCGGCACGTGCTGTCCACCCATGACGTGCGGCACACCGCCCAGGCGGTCGCGGACGTCTACCGCGACCTGCTCGGCACCTGGCCCGCCACCCGAAGGGCGGGCCGGTCCCGAGCGCACGAGCGTGCCGAGCCCGGCCGGCCGCTCGGCACCGGCGGTGGCGCCGAGGCGAACCAGACAAGACAGCGCGTCGCGCCCACCGAGCACAGGGAGTCGAACCACTCGTGACCGCCGAACGTACCGTCCCCTCCCCCGGCCTACAGCCGCGGGACCACCAGTCCTCACCCGTCTCGGTCATGCCGCCGCGCGGCACCGCCCCCGGCATCCGGTTGCCCGCCCAGCGGCCACCGGCGCGCTCGGACTCGCCGGTGCCGCTGCTCGTCGCGGACGGCATCGCCGCCCTGGTCGGCAGCCTGGCACTCACCGAGGGCCACCACCCGGTGGTCATGGCCCTGCTGATCGTCGCATCTCTGCTGCTGCGCCCTCGCGAGACCCGGCCACCGGTGCCGGCGCTGCTGGATGAGCTGCCCGCCGTGTGGGGCCGCATCACGGTGGCCTGGCTGGCGCTCGCGGCGCTCGTGGCGGCCTACCAACCCGAGCACACCCTGTCCGTCCGCACCGTACTGACCGGCCTCGCCCTCCAGGCGACGGCCGGCTTCGCGCTGCGCGGCGCGGTGCACGGACGGCGACGCGCCGCGCTGCTGCGCCACCCGCACACCGCGCTCCTCATCGGCCCGGTGGCGACAGCGCAGCGCGTGGCCGCCGCCGTGCTGCGCCACCCGCGCTGCGGTGTACGTCCGGTGGGGATCGTCGCCGGCCAGCCCGACGGCACCGAGGGCCTGCCGGTGCTGACGACCAGCGAGGAAGTCAAGCGCGCCGTCATCCAGAACGGGGTGCGGGCGGTACTGGCCGTTCACCCCTCCGTGCGCACCGAACAGGGACCGCTGCTGGGGGCGCTGGCCGAAGCGGGCTGCGCCGTGTGGGAGGTCGACCCCGACTCCCCGTCGTACGGGACGAAGGAGCGGCTGGCCGGGTTCGCCTGCCGGCGTCTGGACATGTCCGAGGCCCGCCGCGAGGGCATGGGCAAGCGGATGCTCGACATCCTCGTGTCGGGGACGCTGTTGCTGCTGGTCAGCCCGCTGCTGCTGGTGTGCGCGGCGAACCTGCGGATCATCGACGGGCCGGGCGTGGTGTTCCGGCAGGAGCGCATCGGCAAGAAGGGGAAGCCCTTCACGCTGCTGAAGTTCCGTACGCACCGTCCGGTCGACGAGCACGAGTCGGCGACCCGGTGGAGCGTGGCGAACGAGCACGAGATGCGCTGGTTCTGCCGTATGTTGCGGCGCACCTCGCTCGACGAGCTGCTCCAGCTGTGGAACGTCCTCCGCGGCGACATGAGCCTGGTCGGCCCCCGGCCCGAACGCCCCTACTTCGTCTCGCAGTTCGGCCAGACCTACCCCGGATACGCCGCCCGTCACCGGATGCGGGTCGGCATCACCGGCCTCGCCCAGGTCCACGGACTGCGCGGTGACACCTCCATCGAGGACCGCAGCCGCTTCGACAACGCCTACATCGACAACTGGTCGCTGTGGCAGGACATCTGCATCCTGCTGCGCACCGCGGTCGCCCTGGTGCGCCCGACGGGGAGCTGACAACACGTGAGTCACGCCCTGACACCGCTCCCGCGCCGGGCCGCAGCACTGGCACCGGTCTCGCCGGCGGTGGCTGTGATGGTCCTGCTGGCCGTGCCGGTGACGCCGGGCGGTGCGGAACCCGCCGACATGGTCTCCGGGCTGATGGTGGTGTACTGCGTGATCCGTCTCCTGCGCGAACGGCGGCGCCCGCTGTCCCCCGCGGCGGCCGTGGTGCTGGGCCTGCCGGTGGTGGGGCTCACGCTGGCCGCCATGGGGGCTTCCTCGCCGACTGCCGGGCTCACCGGCCTCGGCCGCTACCTCCAGGTCTTCGTGCTCGTCCCGGCGGCCGTGCTGCTGCTGATCCGCGACCGCGGGGACTTCCAGGTGCTGGCCTGGTCGTTCGTGGGGCTCGCGCTGTGGCAGGGGGCCATCGGCGTGCACCAGTACGTCACCCGGACCGGCGCCTCCTACCAGGGGGCGGACATCCGGGCGGTCGGCACCTTCGGGGCGCAGGACGTGATGGGCATGGCGTCGGCGGTCGCTCTCGGCCTGGTGTGCGCGACCGGGATCGCGCTGAGCCGCACGTCCGTGCGCCGGCGAGCCGTCGCCGCCGGCTGCGCGCTGGCGCTGCTGCCGCCGCTCGCGGTCTCGTTCAGCCGGGGTGCCTGGATCGCGACCGCGGTGACGTGCGCCGTGCAGCTGGTGCTCACCGGGGTGCGGCGCGCGCTGAGGGTGGCCGCGGCCGTGGCCGCCACGGGGGTGATCCTGGTGGGCGGGTTCGGCGTCGGTACGACACTGCTGCAACAGCGGATCGACAGCATCGCGCAGGTCACCGACGCCCCCGACCAGTCCGTCGTCGACCGGTACACGCTGTGGGCGTCCGCCACCGGCATGTGGCGCCAACACCCGCTGACCGGCGTCGGGCTGAAGGGCTTTCCCGAGTACCGGGACGGGCACGCCACCCTGGCGCTGTCGTCGGGCGCCGAGATCGCCGGCGCCGGAGTGACGTACCGCAGGCAGGCACTGCTGTCGCCGCACAACATGTACCTGCTGGTACTCAGCGAGCAGGGCCTGATCGGGCTGCTGACGCTCGCCGGGGTCTGGCTGGCGCTGCTGGTGCGCGGGCTGCGCAGACGCCACCGCGACCGCGGACCGGGAGGCGACTGCGCGCTCGTCGCCTGCGGACTGCTCATCTGGCTGCTGACCGACTTCATGTACGGAGACATCGGCGGCCCCTCGACCGTGCTGACCGGCATGTGCCTGGGGCTCGCCGCGTGGTGGGCGCTGACCGGTGACGAGCAGGCGGACGTCCTGCCCCGGGCCGGGATGCGCGAGCGCGTCGAGGAGGCCCTGGCACGATGACGGTGAGGCCCTCGCACACCCCCGGATCCACAGCCGACGGCGCGACCCTGCCCACGGCGCGTACCCCCACCGTCACCGGGGACGGCACCGACCCGACCTCGGCCCCGGCCTCCCGGAGATTCCTCGCCAGAGCCGCGCTCGTCACGGCGACGCTGTCCATCGCCGGCTCCCTGCTGGGCCTGGTGCGCGACCAGTCACTGGCGCGGCTGTTCGGCGCCGGAAGTGACACGGACGCCTTCCTGGTCGCGTGGACCGTGCCCGAGTTCGCCGCCACGCTGCTCATCGAGGACGGGCTGGCGCTGGTGCTGATCCCGGCGTTCAGCATGGCGCTGTCCCGCCGCGCCCGGGGCGGCCCGGGCGACCCGGTCCGCGCCCTGGTCGTCTCCACCCTGCCCCGTCTGTGCCTCGCCTTCGCCGCGGTGGCCGCGGTGATCGCCGGCGCGGCGCCCTACCTGGTCCAGGCCCTGGCGCCCGGCCTGCCCGACCCCCAGCTCGCCGCCGACTGCACCCGGCTCACGTCGACCTGCGTGCTGACCTTCGGGCTCGCCGGCTACTGCAGCGCCGCTCTGCGGGCACACCGCCGGTTTCTCGCGCCCGCGGCGATCTACATCGTCTACAACGCCGGCATCGTCGCCGCGATGTTCCTGCTCGGCGCGAACTGGGGCGTGCGCTCCGCGGCGGTCGGGGTCGCGGCGGGCGGCTGCCTGATGGTGGTGGTACAACTTCCCTCGCTGTGGCGGCAGCTGACGTCGCGCCGGCGACCGCCTCGCACGTCCGGGACCGGCGCCGAGGAGCGGCCGGTGCAGCTCCCCGTGGTCGCCTCCGTACTCCTCTTCGCCCTGTGCCGCCAGTCGCAGGTCCTCGTCGAACGCTTCCTCGGCTCCACCCTGCCCGCCGGGGCCATCTCGCACCTGAACTACGCGCAGAAGGTCGCCCAGATCCCGATGACGCTGTCGCTGATGGTGTGCACCGTCACCTTCCCGGTGGTGGCGCGGGCGCTCGCGGACGGCGACACCGAACGGGCCCGCAGCCGCGTGGAGCGGGATCTGGCGGTGGCCTCCGGTCTGGTGCTGCTGGGCATGTGCGCGGTGATCGCCTGCGCCCCGCAGATGATCCAACTGCTCTTCCAGCGGGGCGCGTTCACAGCGCAGGACACCGCGGCCACGGCCGACGTGATGCGCGTGTACTCCTTCGGCCTGCTGGGCCAGACCCTGGTGGGCGCGCTGACCCGTTCCTACTTCTCGGCGGGCCGGCCCAGCTGGTACCCCGTCGGCGCGATGGCCGCGGGCATCGCCGTGACCTCCTGGATCGGCGCCGCGACCGTGGACGCCTGGGGGGTGGGCGGGATCGCCGCCGCCAATGCCATCGGCATCACCTTCACTGCCGCCGTGATGCTCGCCGGCCTGCGCACGGGCCGGCAGGAAAACCCCCAAGGCGTCTCGATCCGCATCCGGCAGGTACTGGCCGAGCTGAGCAGGCCGGTGCGCGCGGCGATCGTCGCCACCGTCGCCGGGGCCTTCGTCGCGAGCCGGCCGGAGTCCCCGGTGACGGGCCTCGTGGCCGGCTGCCTGACCGTGACCGTCGTCTTCCTCCCGCTCACCCTGGCCCTGGGCGCCCAGGGCCACGCATCCGCACTGCACTCCGTACGCACCGTCACACGAAGGCTCACACATGGCCGCTTCCGTTGATTCCGTCGAGACCGGCAGACTCCCCGCCCCGCGCCCGGGTCCCGTCCCCTGGGTGGCGATGTACCACTCGGTGGGCGACTGCTCGGACGACCCGTACCGCATCACGGTCACACCCGGGCGGCTCGAGCGGCAGCTGGCGTGGCTGCGCAGGCGCGGGCTGCGGGGCGTGTCCGTGGCCGAGCTGCTCGCCGCCCGCGCCCGCGGGGAGGGGCGGGGGCTGGTCGGGCTCACCTTCGACGACGGGTACGCCGACTTCGTCAGCGACGCCCTGCCGCTGCTGCGCCGCTGGGGCTGCGGCGCCACCCTCTTCGTCCTGCCCGGACGGCTCGGCGGCAACAACGCCTGGGACCCGCTGGGCCCGCGCAAGCCGCTGCTGACCGCGGACGGCATCCGGCGCGCGGCCGCCGAGGGCGTGGAGATCGGCTCGCACGGGCTGACGCACGTCGACCTCACCAAGGCGGACGATCTCACCCTCAAGACCGAGGTCACCGAAAGCCGGGCGCGGATCGCGGAGTTGACCGGCTCCCGCGTCGACGGCTTCTGCTACCCGTACGGCACGGTCGACGCCCGCGCCGTCGAGGCCGTACGGGCGGCAGGATACGCCTACGCCTGCGCCATCGACCCCGGCCCGCTGACCGGTCCGCACGCACTGCCGCGCGTGCACGTCGGCCAGAACGACACGACCTGGCGCCTGCACCTCAAGCACCGGCTGCACCGGCTGCGCCGACGCCCGGTGGAGGGCCTCTGAGATGAGGGCTCTGCACATCATCACCGGCCTCGGCGCCGGCGGGGCCGAGCAGCAGCTGCGCCTGCTGGTGCGCCACCTGCCCGTCGACTGCGACGTCGTGACGCTCACCAACCCCGGCGCGGTCGCCGACGGCCTCACCGCGGACGGCGTCCGTGTCGCGCACCTCGGCATGAGCGGCAACCGCGACCTGGCCGCGCTCCCGCGCCTGGTCAGGCTGATCCGCGCCGGCGGCTACGACCTGGTGCACACGCACCTGTACCGGGCCTGCGTCTACGGCCGGCTCGCCGCGCGCCTCGCCGGGGTCCGCGCGGTCGTCGCCACCGAGCACTCCCTGGGCGACTCGCAGATGGAGGGCCGCAGGCTGACCGCGGGGGTACGCGCGCTGTACCTCGCCAGCGAGCGCCTCGGCTCGGCGACGGTCGCCGTCTCCCCCACGGTGGCCGACCGACTGAAGCGCTGGGGCGTGCCCGCGCCCCGCATCGAGGTCGTCCCGAACGGAATCGACCTGGACCGCTTCCGCTTCGACCAGGAGCGGCGCGAGCTCACCCGCCGGCGCCTCGGTCTGCCCGAGGACGCGTTCGTCGTCGGCGGGATCGGCCGACTCGCCAAGGGAAAGCGGTTCGACGTCCTCGTACGCGCCCTCAGCCGGCTGCCGGACGACCACTGGCTGCTGCTCGTGGGCGGCGGTCCCGAGGAACACCTCCTGCGCCGCACGGCTCACGAGGCCGGCGTGGCCGGGCGCGTCCTGCTCACCGGCGAACGCCCCTACGTTCCGGACGGCTCCCCGGGCCCCGATCTGCCCTCGCTCACCGCCGCGATGGACCTGCTCGCGTCCCCGTCCGCGGACGAGGCCTTCGGCCTGGCAGTCGTGGAGGCGCTGGCCGCCGGCCTGCCCGTGCTCTACGCCTCCTGTCCCGCGATCGAGGACCTGCCGCCCCAGGCGACCGCCGACGCCCGGTGCGTGCGCGGCGGCCCCGGCGCGTACGCCCGCGCGATCGCCGAGGTCCGGGCGGCGGGCCCCCGTCCGCGCGCGGTCCCGGAGGCCGCGCACCGCTACAGCATCACCCGCAGCGCGGACCGCCTCATGGACGTGTACGCGGCAGCGGTCTCCAGTTCGTCCCCGTCGTCGTCCCCCTCACCTCTGGGAGCCAGCCCCTCATGACCGACACTCCCACCCGTCAGCGCCGCCTGTCCCTGGCCATGGCCGGTGTCAGGAAGCTGCCGTCCTGGTCCCTGCTCGCGGCGGGCACCCTCGTCGGCGGCCTGGCCGGCGGCGCGTACGGCATGCTGACACCGCCGACGTACACGGCCACCAGCTACGTCGTCGCCGTACCGACCGGGAAGTCCGACCCGAGCTCCGCCCTGGGCTTCGCGCAGGCGTACGGCCGGGTCGCCACGCAGCTCACGGTGCTGGCGGACGCGCAGGACAAGGCGGGCGTGCCGGTGCGCACGTTGCAGCGGAACGTGCAGGCGGCGACCTCACCGGACGCTCCGATGGTCGCCGTGTCGGCCACCTCCTCACGCCCGGGTCTCGCCTCGGACATGGCCAACGCCGTCTCCCGTGCGCTGACCCGGCAGGCGAACGCCGCCAAGAAGAACACCCATGTCCAGCTCGTGCAGTTCTCGAAGGCGGCCAGGCCGACCGAGCCGACGTCCGCGTCGTCGGCGGTGACCACTCTGGTGGGCGCGAGCTCGGGCGGGCTGCTGTGCGGCCTGGCCCTGCTGGCGCGGCCGAGGCGGCCCCGCCAGGACGAGGACCCCGTCCCCGCCTCCGCCTCGGTGCCCGCCCCGGCCACCGCCCCCACTGTTCCGGGCAAGCAGGGCAAGCGGGGCAAGCGGTGACCAAGGCGTACCCGGGCGAACGCGGCGCGCTAGTGGCTGCGCGGCCACCAGCGGACGCAGAGCTTGCCGCCGAGCCACTCCTCCATCCAGCTGCCCAGGTTCAGCTTCGAGCAGTCCTGGGGGGTCGTCGGCGCGGTGGGCGTCGGCTTCGGGACCGGTGCGGGAGTCGGGGTGGGGGCCGGGGTCGGCTCGTCGGTGCGGCCGAAGAGGTAGGACCGGTAGACGTCGGCCGACTTCGGGTTGGCCCGGCACAGGAACACACCATGCGGGCAGTAGTCGGTCAGCGTGTTGTAGAGCGGTCTGTGCTCGTCCATCCACGCGAGCATGCGCCGCATGTACTCGGCGTTGTCGCCGTTGCGGAAAAGCCCCCATTCGGGGTAGGAGATGGGTTTTCCGTGGGCCTTGGCGAAATCCACCTGCGCCTGGAGCCCGTACGGCTCTTTCACCTGCTCGTCGAACGACTCTCCGGTCGGCTGGTCGTAGGAGTCCATTCCGATGATGTCGACCATGTCGTCCCCCGGATAACACCGCGTCCAGGGAACGGAGTCCTGGCCGCGGCTCGGTGCGTAATCGAACCGGAACTTCTGGCCCGGCACCGACCGCATGGTGGTGACGATCCTTCTCCAGTACGTCTTCCAGGCCTCCGGGTCGGGCCCGCACCGATGGGTGTACGTGACGCCGTTCATCTCCCAGCCCAGCACGAGAACCGTGTCCGGCGCCTTCAGCCGGACCAGCCGCTCGGCGAGGGCGCGGAAGTGGCGGTCGAACTCCCCTGCCGCGCCTCGCCGCAGCAGCCGCCGTACATCGGAGTCGGAGACACCCGCCTCGTCGCGCTCCTGGAGGGGGACGTTGAGGATGAGCATCCGGTCGGCCTTCTCGTTGCGCCAGCGCGCCCACGTGTCGAGAAAGTCGAGGTCGCCCTCGATCTCGCTCCAGTTGTTGCCCGGCAGATAGGTGTGTCCGACGCGGAGTTCGGCACCGCCCAGCCAGTGGCTGAGCTGCGGAATGCGGGCCACGCCGTCGGCTTCGGAGCTGAGGAAGGCCCCGAACGCCGGCCCGAGCCCCTCGAACGACGGTGGCGTCACGGCGGGCGGCTTCGGCACCGCCGGGATGGCCGGAGGGGGCACGGCCGGTGGTCTGACCGTGGGTACGGGAACGGCCGGAACGGTCACCGCGGGCCTGGGCGGGGGCGGCAGCGGACCGGGAGCACGGGCGGCTGTCAGCACCTCCACCCCGGCCGCGTGACCGCAGGCCAGCGCAGCGGTCGCGACGACCGCCGCCGCGCCCACGGCCAGTCGGCTGATCCGGGCCCGCTCGTGCTGTGGGGCCATGCCTGCACCTTCTTCACTCTCGTCCGACTTTCTGTCTTGGTCCGCATTATTGACGCACTGTCATATGAAGTCAGGCACAGGAAAGCCGATGGCGCCACCGCCATTGCGACTTTCGAGTACCGCGCTCGCCCGTACGGGTGAGCCGATCCGAGAGACCGATCCGAGAAACAGATCCGGAAGCCGATCCGGAAGAAATTCCGAAAGAAAAGAGAATTCGTGTCGCTGCTCGACACCCGAGTCCCCGCCGTACTGCTGCGGACCGACCGGAATCCCTTTCACCACGGAACGCTGGGGGCCGTGCGTTCGCTCGGCCGGGCGGGAGTGGAGGTGCATGTCGTCGCCGATTCAACGGGAAGTCCGGTGAACCGGTCGCGTTTTGTACGCCGGATGCACCCCCCGCCGCCCCCCGGCGCGTCCCCGGACGAGATCAGCGCCGTGCTGCGGTGTGTCGCCGACCGGATCGGCCGTCCCGCCGTCCTGATCCCGATGGACGACGCGACCGCGATTGCCGCGGCACGGATGCGGGAGAAACTCGCACCCTCCTACCTCCTGCCACCGCTGCCGGGCGAACTGGCCGAACGCGTCGCCGACAAGGCGGAACTGGCCGCCGTCTGCGCCTCCGCGGACATCCCGCATCCGGTGACGCTGACCCCGGACAGCCCGGCGGAGGCCGCCGACGCCGTACGCCGGCTCGGGCTGCCGATGGTGGCCAAGTGGAGCCGGCCATGGCTGCTGCCCACCGGCAGCGACCTGCGCAGCACCGTGCTGGTGCACTCCACGCAGCAGGCCCTGGAACTGCACTCGCGCACCGACGAGGCGGGCAGCAGGCTGCTGCTCCAGGCCTACCTGGCGCCGGGAGAGGACCGGGACTGGTTCTTCCACGGCTACGCCGACCGCTCGGGCACCTTGCGCGCGGGCGGGCCGGGCCGCAAACAGCTGTCCTGGCCGCGCGGCGCGGGCCTGACCGCGGTGGGCTGCTGGACCCCCAACCCGCAGGTGCAGGCGCTGGCCGAGCGCCTCATCGACGAGCTGGGCTACCGCGGCGTCCTCGACCTCGACTTCCGCCGCTGCGGCACGACGGGCCGCTACCACCTCCTCGACTTCAACCCGCGCCCCGGCGCCCAGTTCCGGCTCTTCGCCGACAGCGCGGGCCTGGACGTCGTACGCGCCCTGCACCTGGACCTGACGGGCCGCCCCCTGCCGGACGGCACCCCGCTGGCCGGACGGGCGTTCGTGGTGGAGAACTACGCACCGTTCGCCGCGCTCCGTCCGGCGCCCGGCGGGCGCGAACTCGCCTGGTACGCCCGGGACGACCGCGTCCCCGGATGGGCGATGTGGGCCCTGTGGTGCCGTCATGTCTCCCGTCGGCTGCGGGAGCGGGTCGGCGCGAAGAAGGCGGCACCCGCACCACTCCTGATCCCCAGGGCGGCCTCGCCCGCCCTGACCGACAACGAGAAAGCGAGCAATTGATGCAGTACGACCTATTGGTTGTGGGTGCAGGCCCGTACGGCCTGTCGATCGCCTCCCATGCCGCGGCCGCCGGGCTGAACCTGCGCGTCTTCGGCCGACCCATGGCGTCCTGGCGGGACAACATGCCCCGAGGCATGTTCCTGAAGTCGGAGCCGTGGGCATCCAACCTCTCCGATCCGGGCGGGCGCTGGCGCCTGGACGTGTACTGCGCGGAGCACGGCCTGTCGGCACGTCACGCGGAGCCGATCCCGGTCGAGGCGTTCGCGTCGTACGGCATGTGGTTCGCGCGGCACGCGGTACCCGAGGTCGACGAGCGCATGGTGACCCGGGTGGCGTCCGGCCCCGGCGGCTTCACGGCGGTCACCGAGGACGGGGAGATGCTGTACGCGCGGGCGGTGGCGCTGGCGGTCGGCGTGATGCCGTTCGTCGAGGTACCGCAGGCGCTGCGCGGACTGCACCCCGCGCTGGTGACGCACAGCAGCCACCACAGCGACCTCGACCGCTTCCGCGGCGGCGACGTCACGGTGATCGGCGGCGGCCAGGCGGCCCTGGAGACCGCGGCCCTGCTCGCCGAGCAGGGCACCCGCGCACGGGTGCTGGCACGGGCGGACAGGCTACGGTGGAACGATGTGCCGCCGCCCCTGGAGCGCCCCCTGTGGCAGAACATCCGCTCCCCGCACAGCGGCCTCGGCCCCGGCTGGCGGAACTGGTTCTACAGCGAGCGCCCCGGCCTCTACCGGCACCTGCCGGAGGCGACCCGGCAGCGCATCGCGGCCACCGCACTGGGGCCGGCGGGCGCGTGGTGGGTCCGGGACCGGGTGGAAGGCCCGGTGGAGCTGCTGCCGGGCCACGAGGTCACCTCGGCGAGCGCGGTGCCGGGCGGTCTGCGGCTGAACCTGATGAACCTCAAGGGCACACTGCGGACCCTGGAGACGGAACACGTCATCGCCGCCACGGGATTCAAGGCGCGCTGCGACCGGCTCGGACTGCTCTCCGAGGAACTCCGCGGGACCCTGGCGACCCTGCCCGACGGCTCCCCCTCGGTCGGACGTGACTTCGAGTCCTCCCAGCCCGGCCTGTTCATGGCGGGCCTGGTGACCGCCTCCGGGTTCGGTCCGGCCATGCGCTTCGTCCAGGGGGCGACCTTCACGGCGGAGGCCCTCGTCCGAGGGGTGCGCCGCCGGCTCAGGAAGACCCCGGTGGGCGGGGCGATCCCCGTACCGGGAGGCAGCAGCCGGGACTGGTCGCCGACGCCGGTGCGCCGCTGACGGCAGCCGTGCACGGCCGCCTCCGGGCCGCTGACGCAGAGCGAGTCGTCAGCGGCCCGTCCGGGGGGCTACCGCTGGGCGGCGGCCCGGCCGCGGCGGTACATCATGACCCCGCCCGCGATCAGCGCGGCACTGGCGGCCGAGGTCGCCAGCATCGTCTTGCTGCCGGTCTCGGCCAGCTGGGGCGGATCGGCGACGGTCTGCTCGGACGGAGGCGTGTAACTGCTCCGTGTGGGCGGAGGCGTGTAGCTGCTCCGTGTGGGCGGAGGCGTCGGACGTGGCTTGTGCACGACGCGGGTGGGCGGGGTGGGGCTGCTCGAGGGCGTGGGGGTGTCGCAGTCGTCGCTGGGCGAAGGCGTCGCACTCGCGGTCTGCGTGGCGTGCACGCCGTCCGCGGAGTACTTCGACGCCGGGCTGTTGTCGCAGTCGCCGCCGAACAGGGGGTTGAGTGCCGCGATCCCGTGGACGGTGTTGCCGCACACGTTCACCGGCATATCGACCGGCACCTGAAGGCTGTTCCCTGCCAGGACACCGAAGGAGTCCTTGGCGGTTCCCGCCGCGTTCGTGTCAGCGAGGGCGGAGCTGTAGGACAGGGAGAGAATGCCCGTGGCGGCGGCCGTCGCGAGCACCCCCCTGCGCATGGTCTGTCGCAATGTGGTTATCTTCCTGCTTGAAGAATCGGGAAAGCCGGCCTCGGCCGCGGGGATCGACGTCCGAGGCCGGCCATGACACAGCCGGGAAGTGTGACCGATCTGCCGTACAGGTCGATCGGAATGGGCGGGTCACATGCCCCACTGCCTCATCAACCCGATGGCGGGGAATTGGTTTCGGGGATTCACCCGGTTGGACGGCCCCTACGACACCACGTCTTTCCGGGCGAAACCCCGGAAGGCAAGAGCGAACAGCACCACGGCGTACGTCACGGAAATCGCCGTGCCCTGGACCATGCCGGACCACTCGGGACGCGGCTGTACGGCGTCGGCCCAGGCGAACTGCCAGTGCGCGGGCAGGAAGTCGCGCCAGTGCCCGAGGGCGGTGACGGCGTCGAGGACGTTGCCGACGATGGTGAGGCCCACCGCGCCGCCGACCGCGCCCAGCGGGGCGTCCGTCTTCGTCGACAGCCAGAACGCGAGCCCGGCGGTGACCAGTTGGGACACGAAGATGTACGCGACGACCACCAGCAGCCGCTGGGTCGCCGTGCCCGAGTCGAGCGCGCCGCCGGTGGGGATCTGAAGCGGGCCCCAGCCGTAGGCGGCCGTGCCGACGGCCAGCGCCACGACCGGCAGCAGCACCATCGCGGCCAGGCTGAGCCCGAGCCCCACGACGAGCTTGGACCACAGCAGCCGGGCCCGGGGCACGGGCGCGGCCAGCAGATAGCGCAGCGAGGACCAGCTCGCCTCCGAGGCCACGGTGTCCCCGCAGAACAGGGCGACCGGGATCACCAGCAGGAAACCCGCCGACACGAACAGGTTCACCGCGGCGAAGTTGGCCCCGGACGCGGTGGCCGTGTCCATCAGCGTGACCTGGTTGTTGCGGCCCCCCGGGTCGCCGCCGATGGCGAAGGCGATGACCAGGACGAACGGCAGGACGGCGAGGATCCCGCCCATGATCAGTGTGCGGCGCCGCTTGAGCTGGCGGACCAGCTCCACCCTCAGGGGCAGGGTACGGCCGGCCCGGTAGCCGGAGGCGGTCTCGACGGGCTCCGTGTGCGCGACGGGCTCCGGTTGCTCGGCGAGCGTGCTCATGCCGTGCCTCCGATCAGGGTGAGGAAGGCGTCTTCCAGGCGGCGGTGCGGGCCGACGGACTCGACGGGGATGTCGAGCCGGACCAGTTCGGCGACCAGGCGCGGTGCGCTTCCGCCGGTGTCGAGGCGGATGAGGATCCCGCCCTCGGCGCGGACGGCCGAGGCGACCCCGGGCAGCGCGGCCACCTTCTCCACGACCGGCTCCTCCACGGGCGTGGCGGTGCCGACCAGCAGGGTGTCGCCGGAACCGACGATCTCGGCCACCGGTCCCGCCTGGACGAGCCGGCCCCGGTCCATCACCACCAGGTGCGTGCAGGACTGCTCGACCTCCGCCAGCAGATGGCTGGAGACGATCACCGTGCGCCCGGCCGCCGCGTACCGGATCATCACCTCGCGCATCTCGCGGATCTGGGGCGGGTCGAGGCCGTTGGTGGGTTCGTCGAGGATCAGCAGGTCCGGCAGGCCGAGCATGGCCTGGGCGATGGCCAGACGCTGGCGCATGCCCTGGGAGTAGGTGCGCACCGCGCGGGCGAGCGCGTCGCCCAGGCCCGCGATCTCCAGGGCCTCCTCCAGGTGCGCGTCCTCGGCGGGGCGGCCGGTGGCCCGCCAGTACAGCTCGAGGTTCTCCCGCCCGGACAGGTGCGGCAGGAACCCCGCGCCCTCCACGAACGCGCCGACCCGGGACAGCACCGGCGCGCCGGGCCGGATCGCGTGCCCGAAGACGCGGATCTCGCCACCGTCCGGCCGGATCAGGCCCATCAGCATGCGCAGGGTCGTCGTCTTGCCCGCGCCGTTCGGCCCGAGCAGGCCGAGGACCTGACCCTTCTCCACACGGAAGGACAGCTCCCGCACGGCGTACCGGTCCGCGGACCTCGCGTACCGCTTGCTCAGGTCGGTTATCACCAACGGCACTTCGGCCAGCTCGGGGTCGGGGCCGGGCCCCGCCGTGCGGCGGCGGCCGGTGACCAGCAGCACCAGCGCGACCGCCGCGCCCGCCAGGGGCAGCCACCACACCCAGGCGGGCAGTGGCGCCGACGCCGTGGTCACGCCGGGGGCCGTCGGCACGCTCAGGTCGCCCTTCAGGGAGACGGTGTACGTGGCCGGGGCCGCCGGGGAGGCGTAGCCGAGGTCGGTGGAGGCGAGGACCAGCCGCAGCCGGTGGCCCTTGAGCACGTCGTGGTCGACCGCCGGGAGCGTGAGGGTGACGTCCTTGCCGGACTTGGCGCCCTCGACCCGGACCGGTGCGACCAGCTGGGAGGGCAGCACCTTCTGGGTGCCGTCGGGCGAGACGTCGTACACCTTCCCGAAGAGCACGGCGTCGTCGCTCGTCGAGGTGACGTGGACGGTCACGGTGGGCGAGCCGGTGATCTGGAGGTCGCCGCCCACCGGCCGGGAGTCGAAGGCGGCGAACTGGCCGGGGAAGTCCAGGGACACCCCGACGCCGAGGGAGGACAGCTGGGCGAGGCCGCCGGAGCCGCCGAGGCCGGGCAGGGCGGAGACACCGGGCGGGCTGGCACCCGCCGGGTTCGCGATGCGCTGCTCGCCGCCGCTGAGCGCGACCTTCCGCCGGCCGCTCGCCAGCCCGGGATAGGTGTCGGCGGTGGCGCCCCGCAGCTGGGCGGCGCCGTCGGTGGAGTCGACGCCTCCGGTGCGGGTGATCCGGAAGGCCGGGCCGGTGTCGGCGCCCTTGTCGCCCTTGAGGTAGCGGTCGAACCAGGCCGTCACGCGGGCCTGGACGCGGCTCGTCTCCAGGTCGCCGCCGTCGTGCCCGCCGGCGATCCAGTCGACGTCGACCGGGGCGCCGTTCGCGTGGATCGCCTTCTCGGCCGCGTCGGACTGGGCGAGCGTGAACAGGGAGTCGGTCTGGCCCTGGGTCAGCAGCGTCGGCACCTTGATGCGGTCGGCCACGGCGGACGGCGAGCGCTCCTCGAGCAGTTCGCGCGCCGCCGCGTCCGGCTTGCCCGACTCGGCGACCCGGTCGTACATCCGGCACAGCGCGGGCTCGAACCTGGCGCAGCCGCCGCCTTCGTTGAAGAAGATCCCGGCCCACAGCTTCTTGTACACGCCGTCGGGGAACAGAGCGTCCGCGAGGTTCCAGTACGTGATCGACGGGGCGATGGCGTCCACCCGGTGGTCGTATCCGGCGGTGAGCAGGGAGATCGCCCCGCCGTACGAGCCGCCGGCCATGCCCACACGCGGGTCGCCCGCCTTGTCGAGCCGGACCTGCGGCTGCTTCGCCAGCCAGTCGATGAGCCGGGAGACGTCGGCGACCTCGCCCTTGGGGTCGTTGATGCCGATCTTCCCCGTCGAGTGCCCGAAGCCGCGTGCCGACCAGGTCAGCACCGCGTACCCGTCTCTCGCGAGGTCCTGGGCTTGCTGCCGTACGTCGTCCTTGCTGCCGCCGAAGCCGTGCGCCAGCAGGACGGCCGGGCGGCGGCCGGAGCCGCCGGTGATGAAGTACGAGGTGTCGACGCGCACCCCGTCGCCCATGTTCATCACCCGGTCGGTCTGGCGGACCGGGGGCGTGTCGTCGGAGGCGACGGCCGTCCACGTACCGGCACCGGCGAGCACGACGACGGCGGCCGCGGCGGCCACCATCCGCCGCGGCCCCCGAAGCAACCCGCGCACGCCGGGCAATCGAAGATCCATGCGTCCACGGTACGGGCCACCCTCGGCAACCGATGCAACCACCGGGTTGAACCCCCGCCCCTCCCCTGGGAGTACGAGCCGGCCGCCGCCTACACCAGCCGTGGTACGAAGGCCCATGGAGATTCGCCGCGCAAACTCCGTCGCCGAGGTCACCGCCGCCGAACACCTCTTCGACCACGCCGTCCGCCCCGAGTGGGCCGAGCGCTTCCTGACGTCCGCCGGACACCATCTGCTCCTGGCCTACGAGGTACGGAACGGCGAGGACTCCCCCGTCGGCTTCGTCAGCGGCGTCGAGACGGTCCATCCCGACAAGGGCACCGAGATGTTCCTGTACGAGCTCGCGGTCGCGGAGCGGTTCCGGCGGCGGGGCATCGGGCGGGCGCTGGTCGGCCGGCTCGCGGCGCTGGGCCGGGAGCTGGGCTGCTACGGGATGTGGGTCCTGGTCGACACCGGGAACGACGTCGCCCTTGCCGCGTATCGCAGTGCGGGCGGCAAGGGCGACGGTACGTGCTCGGTGGTGACGTGGGACTTCGCGTGAGTGTCAGACCTGGGCGTCCTCCGGGAGGGACACCAGCCAGCGGGTGTCGCGGCGCGGGCGGAGGTAGAAGGCCCAGTAGAGGGTGGCGACGGCGGTGATGCCGCCGGTCCACAGCAGATAGCTCATCTCCTGCTGGCTGAGGATGTACGCCAGGACCGCGATCAGCAGCACCGGCATCGCGGGCCACAGCGGCATGCGCCAGGCGGGCGTGTGCCGGTGGTGGCCGCGGCGGGCGAACAGGGCGGCGATGGCGACGAGCAGGTACATGCCGGTCACGGAGACGCCCGTGACGCCGTACAGGGTGTCCAGGTTGACGAAGCAGAGCAGCGCGCCGGGGACGCCGACCGCGAGCGTGGCGACCCAGGGGGAGCCGAAGCGGCCGAGCTTGGAGAAGACGTTGTTGACCGGCTCGGGCCAGGCCTTGTCGCGGGCGGAGGCGAAGAGGACGCGGGAGTTCTGGATGACCATGACGATGCCCGCGTTGATGATCGCGAGGGCCACGCAGAGGCTGACGAAGGTGCCGACGGCGGAGTCGGACCAGGCGGTGACCATGGAGCTGATGTCACCGCCGGTCAGCTCCTTGAGGTCGGAGGCGCCCAGGGTGATGGCGGCGACCGGGACGAGGATGACCACGGTGGAGATGGCGAGGGTGGCCAGCACCGTGCGGGCGACGTTGCGGCGCGGGTGCTCCAGTTCCTCGGAGAGGTAGACGGCGGTCGAGAAGCCCTGGGTGACGAAGAGGGCGATCGCCAGGCCGGAGACGACCAGCATGGCCGTCACGGTGTCGGTGTGCCCGTCGGTGGCGGCGACCCGCATCGAGGTGAGGCTGCCGAGGCCGCGGTGGGCGTGCGTGAAACCCAGTTCGGCGACGACCCCTGCGGCGACGACCTCCAGGACCAGGAAGACGCCGGTGATCCAGGCGTTGGCGCGCAGGTCGAGCAGGCCCGCGAGGGTGGCCAGCAGCATCACGCCGGCGCCGGTCATGGCCGGGTCGAGGTGGACGATCGGGGCGAGGTAGTCGGCGGTGCCCATGGCGATCACCGGCGGCACGATCACGACGACCAGCAGGGACAGCACGAAGACCAGCCAGCCCGCCAGCCGCCCGGCCAGCGTCGACACCATGGCGTACTCGCCGCCCGCGCTGGGGATGAGGGTGCCCAGCTCCGAGTAGCAGAACGCCACGGCGATACAGAGGAGGGAGCCGATGGCGATCGTCAGGGCGGTGGCGGTGCCGAGCGAGCCGAACAGGTCAGGGACGACCACGAAGAGCGTGGAAGCGGGGGTCACGCAGGACAGCGTGAGGAGGGTGCCGCCGACCACCCCGATGGAACGCTTGAGTTTCTGGGGGCTGTCGGCCGCCTCTGGGGCGGCGTTCTCGACAGGGCGGAGCGTGTCGGTCATGCGGCGGTTCCGATCGACTCGTGCGGATGCCTCCGGCGGCTGGGATCGAGGTGCATCGAACCCCGACGAAAACCAACGCGTCAATGGGTGTTTACCTACGGAATTCGTAGATCGAGAGCACCGTTCATCTCGTTTACAGCAATTCGGCTCAGTCCGTTCCGCCCCCTTGGGCCGTGCGGTAACCGCAGGACGGACGTCAAAAAAATGTCAGGACGTCCGGGATCCGGACCTGTCAGTGTGTCCCGTTAGAGTTCACCGGTCACAGCCGGAACACAGCAAGGGGTGGGGATACATGAAGCTGGGCAGGAGTGCCGCCTGGGTGGTGTGCACGGCGGCGGCGCTGCTGGCGACCTCCGCGTGCGGCACCGAGGGGGCGAAGACCGCCGCCAAGACGGTCGACAGCGCCGGCAAGGCGATGGCGGCGCTGGCCAGGGCGACGGACCGGACCGAGACCCTGGGATCCGCCGAGGTACGGACGACGACGGACCTCGGCACCGGCACCCCGATCGCCATGGACGGCACGTACTCGTGGGGCGACGGATACGCCATCGACGTCGAGATGGACACCAAGACCGCGAACATGCAGGCCCTACAGCACTCCCCCAAGATCCGCTGCCTGTTCGTCGACGGTGCCTACTACTACAACGTCGACACGCCGGCCTCCGGCCCGTACAAGGGCAAGACGTGGATCAAGGTCGACGGCTCGGCCGTTTTCGGGGAGAAGGGCGCGCAAGCCCTCACGGGGAGCAACGGCAGCCCTTCGGCCTCCATGAAGGGGCTGAAGTACGCCAACGATGTCGAGAACCTCGGCACGCAGACCGTGGACGGGCGGCGTTCGACCCACTACCGGGCCGTCATCGACCAGGCGCACATGGGCAAGTTCAAGGAGGCCTACGGCAAGGACTCCCCGATGGGCACGGCGCTCGGCGTCAACTCGATCACCATGGACGTCTGGGTCGGCTCCGGTGACCTTCCGGTGCGGATGAGGCAGAAGATGGGCACCATGACGGTGACCATGGACTTCGACAAGTTCGGCAAGACGGCCACCGTGAAGGCCCCGCCCGCCTCGCAGACCGCCGACCTCACCGACGTGGTGAAGCGGCAGCAGCAGCAGCGCAAGCAGGGCTGAACACACCGGTGCCCTGCCTCCCCTCAGAGAGGCAGGGCACCGTACGGCGTCAGTGGTTGCGCGGGAAGCCCAGGTCCACGCCCGCCGGGGCGTCGGCCGGGTCGGGCCAGCGGGTGGTGACGACCTTGCCGCGGGTGTAGAAATGCGTGCCGTCGTTGCCGTAGACGTGGTGGTCGCCGAAGAGCGAGTCCTTCCAGCCGCCGAAGCTGTGGTAGCCGACGGGGACCGGGATCGGCACGTTCACGCCGACCATGCCCGCCTCGATCTCCAGCTGGAAGCGGCGGGCCGCGCCGCCGTCCCGGGTGAAGATCGCGGTGCCGTTGCCGAACGGCGAGCCGTTGATGAGGGCGACACCCTCCTCGTACGTCTCCACGCGCAGCACGCACAGCACCGGGCCGAAGATCTCGTCCTGGTACGCCTTCGCGGACGTGGGCACCTTGTCGAGCAGCGAGATGCCGATCCAGTGGCCGTCCTCGAAGCCCTCCACGGTGTAGCCGGTGCCGTCGAGCACCACCTGGGAGCCCTCGGCGGCCGCACCCTCCACGTACGACGCCACCTTGTCGCGGTGGGCCTTGGTGATCAGCGGGCCCATCTCGGAGGCCGGGTCGTTGCCCGGGCCGATCTTGATCTTCTCGGCGCGCTCGCGGATCTTCTCCACCAGCGTGTCACCGATCGCGCCGACCGCGACGACCGCCGAGATCGCCATGCAGCGCTCCCCCGCGGAGCCGTAGGCCGCGCTCACCGCCGCGTCGGCAGCCGCGTCCAGGTCGGCGTCCGGCAGGACCAGCATGTGGTTCTTCGCACCGCCGAGCGCCTGTACGCGCTTGCCGTTGGCGGAGGCCGTGGTGTGGATGTAGCGGGCGATCGGGGTGGAGCCGACGAAGGAGACGGCCTTGACGTCCGGGTGCTCAAGGAGGCGGTCCACGGCCACCTTGTCACCGTGCACGACGTTGAACACACCGTCCGGCAGGCCCGCCTCGGCCAGCAGCTCGGCGATCTTGATCGACGCCGACGGGTCCTTCTCCGACGGCTTCAGCACGAAGGTGTTGCCGCACGCGATGGCGATCGGGAACATCCACATCGGGACCATCGCCGGGAAGTTGAACGGCGTGATACCCGCGACGACACCCAGCGGCTGCCGGATCGAGGACACGTCCACACGGCTGGCGACCTGCGTCGACAGCTCGCCCTTCAGCTGCACGTTGATACCGCAGGCCAGGTCCACGATCTCCAGGCCGCGGGCCACCTCGCCGAGCGCGTCGGAGTGCACCTTGCCGTGCTCGGCGGTGATCAGCTCGGCGATCGCGTCGCGGTTGGCGTCCAGCAGCGCCCGGAACTTGAACAGGATCGAGGTCCGCTGGGCCAACGAGGACTGGCCCCACGTCAGATACGCGTCCTTCGCGGCGGCGACCGCGGCGTCCACCTCGTCCACCGACGCGAACGCCACCTTCGTGGTGACCGCGCCGGTCGCCGGGTCCGTGACCGGCCCGTACGTACCCGAGGCGCCTGCGGCGGATTCAACGGGCTTGCCGCCGATCCAGTGGTTGACGATCTTCGTCATGACCGAGTACTCCTTCACAGATGGCGGCGTCGGGTCGAGACGTGCCGTTCGTACAGCTCACGTGCCTTGACCGCGGACGATCGGGTCGCGGTCTCGGCCACAGGAACATCCCACCAGGCCTGCGCCGGAGGCGCGCCCGACACTGTGTCTGCGGTTTGAGTCTCCACGTAGACACATGTGGGAGTGTCGGCGGCCCGCGCCTCGGCGAGCGCCGCGCGCAGGTCCCGTACGGTCTTCGCACGCAGCACCCGCATGCCGAGGCTGGCCGCGTTGGCGGCGAGGTCCACGGGCAGCGGGGCCCCGGTGAACGTGCCGTCCTCCGACGCGAAGCGGTAGGCGGTGCCGAACCGCTCGCCGCCGACCGTCTCCGACAGGCCGCCGATCGAGGCGTACCCGTGGTTCTGCACGAGCAGGATCTTGATCGCGATCCCCTCCTGCACCGCCGTGACGATCTCCGTCGGCATCATCAGATACGTCCCGTCACCGACCAGCGCCCAGACCGGCCGGTCCGGGGCCGCCATCTTCACACCGATCGCGGCCGGGATCTCGTAGCCCATGCAGGAGTAGCCGTACTCCAGGTGGTACTGGTCGCGCGACCGGGTGCGCCACAGTTTGTGCAGGTCGCCGGGGAGGGAGCCGGCCGCGTTGATGATCACGTCCGTCTCGTCGACGATCGCGTCCAGCGCGCCCAGCACCTGCGGCTGCGTCGGCCGTACGTCCGGCTCGTCGGCCTCGTAGCAGGCGTCGACGCGCTGCTCCCAGCGCTCCTTGTCCTCGGTGTACTCGGTGGCGTACGAGTCGGCGACCCGGTGGCCGTGCATCTGGAGTGCCTGGGTCAACTCCTGAAGGCCGCTGCGGGCGTCCGCGACCAGGGGCATGCCGGCGAGCTTGTGGCCGTCGAAGGGCGCGATGTTGAGGTTGAGGAAGCGGACGTCCGGGTTCTCGAAGAGGGTGCCGGAGGCGGTGGTGAAGTCGGTGTACCGGGTGCCCACGCCGATCACCAGGTCGGCGGTGCGGGCGAGTTCGTCGGCGGTCGCGGTGCCGGTGTGGCCGACGCCTCCGACGTCCTGGGGGTGGTCGTGGCGCAGGGAGCCCTTGCCGGCCTGGGTGGACGCGACCGGTATGCGGGTCGCCTCCGCGAACTCGGCGAGAGCCTCCTCGGCGCGGCTGTGGTGGACGCCGCCGCCCGCGATCACCAGGGGCCGGCGAGCGCCGAGGATCGCCTGTACGGCCTCGGCGTGTTCGGTCGGGTCGGCGCCCGGACGGCGTACCACCCAGACACGCTCGGCGAAGAACTCCTCGGGCCAGTCGTACGCCTCGGCCTGCACGTCCTGCGGCAGCGCGAGGGTCACCGCGCCCGTCTCCACCGGGTCGGTGAGCACGCGCATCGCCTGGAGGGCGGCCGGGATCAGGGCCTCGGGCCGGGTGATCCGGTCGAAGTAGCGCGACACCGGGCGCAGGCAGTCGTTGACCGACACGTCCCCCGCGTACGGCACCTCCAGTTGCTGGAGCACCGGGTCCGCCGGGCGGGTCGCGAAGACGTCGCCGGGCAGCAGCAGGACCGGGAGGTGATTGACGGTCGCCAGGGCGGCGCCGGTGACCAGGTTGGTCGCGCCGGGGCCGATGGAGGTCGTCACCGCGTGTGTGGACAGGCGGTTCGACTGACGCGCGTAGCCGACCGCCGCGTGCACCATGGACTGCTCGTTGCGGCCCTGGTGGTACGGCATGTCGCCGGCGTACTCGATGAGCGCCTGCCCGATGCCCGCCACGTTGCCGTGGCCGAAGATGCCCCAGGTGGCGTCGATCAGTCGCTGCCGTACGCCGTCCCGCTCCGTGTACTGGGCGGACAGGAAGCGGACGAGCGCCTGCGCGACCGTGAGCCTCGTCGTTGAGGTCTGCACCGTCATCGGTAACCCTCCGTATGGTCCGGGTGGAAGCAGATCCGCCACTCCCGCGTCTCGCCCGGACCGGCCATGACGTTCAGGTAGTACATGGCGTGGCCGGGCTGGGCGACGGACGGGCCGTGCCATCCGTCGGGGACGAGGACGGCGTCGCCGGTGCGGACCTCCGCGAGGACGTCCGATCCGCCCTCACGGGAGGGGAATACGCGCTGATAGCCGAAACCGTTCGGACCCTCGATCTCGAAGTAGTAGATCTCCTCCAGCTCCGCTTCCTCGCCGGGCCGGTGCTCGTCGTGCTTGTGCGGCGGGTACGAGGACCAGTGCCCGCCCGGGGTGATCACCTCGACGGCGATCAGCCGGTCGCAGCCGAACGAGTCGGCGGAGGCGAAGTTGCGCACCTGGCGGGCGCAGGTGCCGCTGCCGCGGTCTTCGACGGGGACCTCCGGCGCGGGGCCGTAGCGGGCGGGGAGTCGTCGCTCGCACTTCGCTCCTGCCAGGGCGAAGCGGCCTCCCGCGCCGGAGGCGATCTGGACCCGGGCGTCACGGGGCGCGTACACGAAGTCGGAGGCTCCGTCGAACACGCTGTCCCTGCCCAGGATTTGGAACTCCTCGTCCTCCACCCGCACCGTACAACCGCCGCTGAGCGGAAGCACGATCCATTCGCTGTCGCCGGTGGTGAACGTGTGTGTACCGCCGGGCGCCAGCTCGACCACGCGCAGGCTGCAATACGTCCAGCCGGCCCGCTTGGGGTCGATGTCGAGCACATACTGGGCGCCCGCGGTCGCGCCTTGGCGGAAGTGCAGGTCGTTGCTGGTCATGCGGCCCTCACAGCAGTCCTACGGCGGTGTCCACGGCGGCGGCCACATCGCCGTCCGCCGGGTACAGCAGCGAGCGGCCGACCACCAGACCGCACACGGTGGGGAGTTGGAGCGCGCCCCGCCACTTCTCGTAGGCGGCGTCCTGGTCCTCGGGCGAGTCGCCGATGTCGCCGCCGAGCAGTACGGCGGGCAGCGTGGAGGTCTCCATGACCCGCGCCATGTCATCGGGGTTCTCGGTGACCGGGACCTTCAGCCAGGTGTAGGCCGAACTGCCGCCCAGACCCGACGCGATGGCGATGGACTTGGTGACCGCGTCCGCGCTCAGGTCATTGCGCAGCCGGCCCTCGTCCGTGCGGCGGCTGATGAACGGCTCGACGAAGACCGGGAGCCGGCGGGCGGCCATCTCGTCGATGGCGCGGGCCGTGGACTCCAGGGTGGTCAGCGAGCCCGGGTCGTCGTAGTCGATGCGCAGCAGCAGCTTGCCCGCGTCGAAGCCCAGACGCTGGATGTCCTCGGGGCGGTGGCCGGTAAAACGGTCGTCGAGTTCGAAGGAGGCGCCCTGGAGACCACCGCGGTTCATCGAACCCATGACCACCTTGTGGTCGAGGGCGCCCAGCAGCAGCAGGTCGTCCAGGATGTCGGCGGTGGCCAGGACACCGTCCACGCCCGGCCGGGAGAGGGCCAGGCAGAGGCGTTCGAGGAGGTCGGCGCGGTTGGCCATGGCCAGCTTGCGGTCGCCGACGCCCAGGGCGCCGCGGGCCGGGTGGTCGGCGGCGACGATCATCAGGCGGCCGTGGTCGTTCACCAGCGGCCTGCGGGCGCGGCGGGCGGCGGCCTCGGCGATCGCCTCGGGGTGGTGGGTGCGGGTGTGGACCAGTGCGGAGACGTCCACCTTCGGAAGCCCGACGCCGTCCCCGCCGTCGTGCTGCGCCCCCATGACCCGGCCGGCCCTCACAGCACCGCTCCGGCTTCGAGGGCGGCGGCCACCTCGTCCTGGGTGGGCATCGCGGAGGAGCACTCCAGGCGGGAGGCGACGATGGCGCCGGCCGCGTTGGCGTGCCGCATGATCGTCTCCAGGTCCCAGCCGGCCAGCAGGCCGTGGCAGAGGGAGCCGCCGAAGGCGTCGCCGGCGCCGAGTCCGTTCAGGACGTTCACCGGGAGCGGCGGGACCTCGGCGGTGTCGCCGTCGCTGTTCACCGCGAGGACGCCCTTCGGTCCCTGCTTGACGACCGCGAGTTCCACACCTGCGTCGAGGAGCGCGCGGGCCGCGGCGTGCGGATCGCGCACCCCGGTCGCGACCTGCACCTCGTCGAGGTTGCCGACGGCGACCGTGGTGTGCCGCAGGGCCTCGGCGTAGAAGGGGCGGGCCGCGTCCGGGTCCGTCCAGAACATGGGCCGCCAGTCGAGGTCGAAGACCGTCGTGCCGGCCTTGGCCCGGTGGGCGAGCGCCGCGAGCGTCGCCGTACGGCTCGGCTCCTCGCTCAGCCCCGTACCGGTGACCCAGAAGACGCTCGCGTCACGGATGGCGTCCAGGTCGAGGTCGTGGGCGTCGATCTCCAGGTCGGGCGCCTTGGGCTGCCGGTAGAAGTACAGCGGGAAGTCGTCCGGCGGGAAGACCTCGCAGAAGGTGACCGGCGTGGGCAGCCCGGGGACCGGGGTGACCCAGCGGTCGTCGACGCCGAAGTCCCGCAGGGCCTCGTGCAGGTAGGTGCCGAAGGCATCGTCACCGGTCCGGGTGATCACGGCGGTGCTCCGGCCGAGGCGGGCCGCGGCGACCGCGACGTTGGTCGCGGACCCGCCGAGGAACTTGCCGAAGGACGACACCTGCGCGAGCGGTACACCGGTCTGCAACGGGTAGAGGTCCACCCCTATCCGCCCCATGGTGATCAGGTCGTACGCCATCCGGCTTCCCTTCGTCACGGCTCTCCCCCGGTTTGTAGCCCCGCACCCGGCAGCCTGTCAATGTTTTGTCCAGACATTCGGACCAGACCTTGACACGCGCTTTCCGGCGACCGCACGCTGACGGCCATGACGTCGTTGTCACCTCAAGCCCCACTGTCCCGCATCCGCATCGGATCGGCGCCCGACTCCTGGGGGGTCTGGTTCCCGGACGACCCCGTACAAGTACCCTGGCAGCGCTTTCTCGACGAGGTCGCCGGCTCCGGTTACGAGTGGATCGAACTGGGCCCCTACGGCTATCTGCCGACCGACCCGGACGTGCTCACCGAGGAGACGGCCCGGCGTGGCCTGAAGGTGTCGGCCGGCACGGTCTTCACGGGCCTGCACCACGGCGAGGCGGTCTGGGACAAGACCTGGGCGCACGTCTCGGACATCGCCGCGCTCACCCAGGCGATGGGCGCCTCCCACCTGGTGGTCATCCCGTCCTTCTGGCGCGACGACAAGACCGGCGAGGTGCTGGAGCCGGACACGCTCACCCCCGAGCAGTGGCGCAACCTGACCTCGCTGACCGAGCGGCTCGGGCGGGAGGTACGGGAACGCTACGGCCTGTCGATCGTCGTCCACCCGCACGCCGACACCCACATCGACAGCGAGGACAACGTCACCCGCTTCCTCGACGGCACCGACTCCTCACTGGTCTCGCTGTGCCTGGACACCGGGCACTACGCCTACTGCGGCGGCGACAGCGTCAAACTGATCGAGACCTACGGCGAACGGATCGGCTACCTCCACCTCAAGCAGGTCGACCCGGAGATCCTCGCGGACGTACGGGCGAACGGCACCCCGTTCGGCCCGGCGGTCGCCCAGGGCGTGATGTGCGAGCCCCCGGCGGGAGTGCCCGCGCTCGGCCCGGTCCTCGAGGCGGCTCAGAAACTGGACGTCGACCTGTTCGCGATCGTCGAGCAGGACATGTACCCGTGCGACCCGGACAAGCCCCTCCCGATCGCCCGGCGGACCCGGGCGTTCCTGAGGTCCTGCGGGGCGTAGCCGTCCTACCGTGGGCGCATGACGGCTGCGGTGCGTGCGGTACGGACTCGTTCGGGGCACGGGCCCGGCGGATCGTGGGAGACCGCGCTCTCGCGGCCGCATCCCCGGCTGCGGCCCGGTGTGATCGGCTACCGCGGGATCCGGCTCGCCCTGGACCGGCCGCGCCGCCGGCTGGAGGCGCCGATCGGGGCGGCGACGCTGCTGCTCGGCTTCGAGCAGCCCGTGCACATCTCCCGGGCGGGCCGGCCCGCGGCGACGCTCGTCTCGGTGTACTCCGGGCCGAACACCACCGCGGCCGTCGGCGAGCACGACGGGCGGCTGACCGGTATCGAGGTACTGCTCATGCCGTGGGCCGCGTTCACCCTGTTCGGCACCCCGCAGCACGAACTCGCCGACCTCGCCGTGGACCCCGACGACCTGCCGCACGCGCTCGCCGCCCGGCGGGACACCGGCCACTGGCGCAGCGTCCGTGAACTGGCCGCCGCGCTGGCCGCGTTACCGACCTGGACGGACCGGTTCGGACTGCTGGACGAGGTGTTCACCCGGTGGTCGGCGGCCGGGACGCCGAGTTCCGCCCGGGTGGTGCGGGCCTGGTCCGAGCTCGTGCGCACCGGCGGCGCGCTGCCGGTGCCCCGCCTTGCCGCCGAAGTCGGCTGGAGCGTACGGCACTTGGAGAACCGCTTCCGGGAACAGATCGGCCTCGGACCGAAGGCGGCGGCCCGGGTACTGCGCTTGCAGCGGGCCCGGCGGCTGCTGGCGGCGGGGCACGGCCAGGCGGAGACCGCGACGGTGTGCGGCTTCTACGACCAGGCCCACCTCAGCGGTGAGTTCAGGGCGATGACCGGCTGCACGCCCGGGGAGTTCACGGCGGCCCGGCGGTCACCGTCGACGGGGTCACCGGCGGCCGACCGGATGACGGGGGAGGCGACGAGCCTGCTGCTGGCACCGCCGCCCGGCCCGAGTTCGCTTTTTTCCAAGACCGCCGAGGACGGCCCGGGGCAGGCTGATCACCGAGCCGTCCGACCCCGGGGGAAGCGGGGAAGCCGGCGGGCCGGATCCGGCGCAGCGGGTCCGGCCCGCCCTCCGCCGGCCGGGCCGTCTCTCAACGCGCCCCGCCGACGCGCCCGCATAACGCCTTTCGTGTCACCTCTGTCACAAACTTTCGCACTCTGTCACACATGTCCCGTCTTCGCGGACCTCCCGTCACATCCCTTCGACAGACCCTCCCTGACGGTCACCGTGTGTCGTTCACCGGGCACAGGCTGGTGATCGCCAGCGCAGCGCCCGGCTCCACCGACGGCCGCCCCCCGGCCGCCGACCGCGGCGCGCGCGGGGAGGTGCAACTCATGACCGACCGAAGACTCTGGTCGTACAAGGAGATCGCGGCGCACATCCGGGTGCAGCCGGACACCGTACGGTCCTACCGCAAGCACGGGCTGCTGCCCCCGCCCGACCATGTGGAGGGCGGCAAGCCCTACTGGTACGCCGACACCGTCCGCGCCTGGGTCGCCTCCAGGCCCCGCAACCGCGGCCGGAACCAGACCTGAGCCCGTCCGTCCCGTGCCGTGCCCCGTCCCTCCTGGGTGGGGCACGCGGGTCTCAGCTCCACGGTTCGATGACCGTGACGCCCGCGCCCGGTGCCGTGTCCATCGCGGCGAGCGCGGCGGGGGCCGCGTCCAGCGGGATCGTCGACGTCACCAGCAGGTCGGGGCGCAGTACTCCCGCGCGGACCAGTTCCAGCATGCCCGGGTAGGCGTGGGCGGCCATGCCGTGGCTGCCGAGGAGTTCGAGCT
Source organism: Streptomyces sp. NPDC054834 (assembly GCF_053611185.1). Classification (NCBI taxonomy): domain Bacteria; kingdom Bacillati; phylum Actinomycetota; class Actinomycetes; order Kitasatosporales; family Streptomycetaceae; genus Streptomyces; species Streptomyces sp. NPDC054834. Next base: position 249,503 of record NZ_JBSGZV010000010.1, read on the forward strand.
CCAGGGCGATGGCGCGCGCCATGGGCACGGGGGTCGTGCCGTCGGGAGAGGGGAGCAGTCCGACCTGGATGTGCCTGCCGCGGCGGCGCAGCGAGCCGACGGAGGCCGCGCAGGTGACAGGGGATCCGAGCGCGTCGAGGGAGAGGTGGGCGCCACCGCCGGTCAGTTCACGGATCGCGGCGGCCGTGTCCCGCGTCCGCGCGGCATCCACGCACTGAGCCGCCCCGAACTTCCGCGCCAGCTCCAGCGCCGCCGGTGACACGTCGACGGCGACGACCCGCGCCCCCGACGCCGCCGCGATCATCACCGCCGACAGTCCCACGCCCCCGCAGCCGTGCACCGCGACCCACTCCCCCGCGGCCACGCGCCCCTGCTGCACCACCGCCCGGAAGGCCGTCGCGAACCGGCAGCCGAGCGAGGCCGCCGTCGCGTAGGACAGGTCGTCCGGCACGGCGACCAGGTTCACGTCGGCGTGCTCCAGCGCCACGTACTGCGCGAACGAGCCCCAGTGGTGGAAGCCGGGCTGGGTCTGCCGCTCGCACACCTGCTGGTCGCCGGCCGCGCAGGCGGGACAGCTTCCGCAGGCGCAGACGAAGGGCACGGTGACCCGGTCACCGGGGCGCCAGCCGGTCACCCGGTCGCCGACCGCCTCCACGGTCCCGGCGAGTTCGTGGCCGGGCACGTGCGGCAGCGTGATGTCCGGGTCGTGGCCCATCCAGCCGTGCCAGTCGCTGCGGCACAGGCCGGTGGCCTCGACACGCACCACGACGCCGTGCTCGGCGGGCTCCGGATCCGGCACCTCCTGCACCTCGGCCGGCTCTCCGTACCGCTCGAACACCACAGCGCGCATCCGTCTTCGCCCTCGCCTTCCGTGCGACCGCCCGCGGGCAGACCGACCGCGGGCCACCGCGAACGCTAGCCCCTGTCCAACTGCGCGCGTCGATCTTGTCCCGTTCCTCCTCGGACTCGGTGGCGGGCCGGACCGCCTCGCCCTCGCCGAGCCCGAACCGTTCGTGCAGCCGTCGCAGGGGGCCGGCGCCCACCAGGTCGCGCGGCCGGCGAGCCGCATGATCGCCGGGACCAGCAGGCTACGGACGGCCATGGCGTCCATCAGCACCGCCGGCGCGATACCGAGGCCGAGCATCTCGGTGTTGGTCACCCGGGAGGTGCCGATCGCGGCCACCCCGCTGGAGGAGGCCGTGGGCGCCGCCGTCGACCGGTTCGTCGCCTTCAACACCGAGCAGCCGGTGTTCTTCGCGCTGATGCACGGCCCCGACATCCCGGGCCGGATCGCCGAGGAGCACGACGCCCTGCACGCCACCCTGGTCGGTCGCACCGATGGCCTGCTCGCCGTCCTCCTGGCCGACGCCTCCCCCGCCGAACTCACGCGCACGGCCCACGTCTGCCTCGGCATGTACAAGGCGGGCCTGGAACTGGTCCTCGCCCACGACGGCGCCGAGCGCGCGGCGTACGTCCGCGAGCTGAAGCACGTACTGGTCCGCTACCCCGCCCCCCCCCCTTGTCGGCGACCGGCTCGGCCGCGCGGACGCCACCGGCACGGACACCACCGGCCTTCCCCGGACTGCGACATAAAGGTCACCTGCATAGGGTTCGGGTAAATCGCCCAGCAGAAGCCCGAGGGGGACTGCCGTGACCTACCCGCCGCCCGGCGCCCCCCGCGCCCGCATCCCCGGCCCGCAGCAACCCCCTCCCCCGTACCCGCGGATTCGCGCGGGCCTGTGGCGACGCTGCCTGTGCGGCGGGCTGGCCGTGTGGGCGCTGACCGGGCTGGTGACGTACGCGACGGCGGACACCACACTCCTGCCCACCGTCATCCTGCTCGGCGGCTTCCTCCTCCCCGTCACCTTCGTGCTGTGGGCGTACGAACGGCACGTCCGCGACCTGGGCGTCAGCGCGGTCCTCGGCTGCTTCCTGGCCGGCGGCGCGCTCGGCGTGCTGGGCGCGTCGGTGACGGAGCACCACCTGCTCCACCCCTCACTGCGGATGTTCGCCGGTGTCGGACTGACCGAAGCGGTCAAGCTCGGCGCGCTGGCGTTCGTACTGCGCCGGCTGCCCGGGATCCACGGCATGCGCGCCGGGCTCGTCCTGGGCGCGGCCGTCGGCTGCGGCTTCGCGGCCTTCGAGGGCTCCGGCCACGTCTTCGACACGGCCCTGTCCGCCGACGGCCTCGACCTGCGGACCCTGCTGGAGACCGAGATCCTGCGCGGGATGCTCGCACCGCTCGGGCACGGCCTGTGGACCGCGATCGCGGGCGGCGCCCTGCTCGCGCACCGCCGGCCGAACGGCCGTTTCCGTCTGGGCGGACCGGTCCTCGGCGCCTGGCTCGGCGCCGGCCTGCTGCACACGCTGTGGGACTCCACCCACGGCGTCGCCCTCTGGCTGGTGACCCAGCTGGCCGGGCCGTACCCGGCCCGGCAGCTGTCCGCGCAGGGGTACGTCCCCCGGCCGACGGCCGTACAGGAGCACCTCCTGGCGGTGTTCTCGGTCGGCGGACTGGTACTCGTCTCCCTCCTGGGCATCGCCCGGGTGCGCTCGCTGGCGCGCCGCGGCACCTCTTGGATAAATACCCCCTAGGGGTATAGTCTCAAGAATGCAGGCCCCACTGTGGGCCTCGTCGGCCCCACCAGTCACGACGAGGAGTAATGACATGACCGCCCCGACCGACACCCCGGGCTCCGTCACCACCGTCTACAAGGTGAGCGGGATGAGCTGTGGACACTGCGAGGGCTCCGTCTCCGGTGAGATCTCCGAAATTCCCGGCGTCACCTCGGTGAAGGCCGTCGCGTCGACCGGCGAGGTCACCGTCGTCTCCACCGCCCCGCTCGACGAGGAGGCCGTCCGCGCCGCCGTCGACGAGGCCGGCTTCGAGCTCGCGGGCCGCGCCTGATCTCCGTTCACTCTCCGACCGGGCCGTACCGACCAGCTGATACTGGCTCCGTGCGGCCCGGTCCGTCGTCTGGAGTCCGGACATGACCAGCACCACCACCGCAGAGACAGCCATAGGCGCGCCCTCGGGTACGGCAACGGACGTCTCCGAGGTCGAACTGCTCATCGGCGGGATGACCTGCGCCTCCTGCGCCGCCCGCGTCGAGAAGAAGCTCAACCGCATGGACGGCGTGAGCGCCACGGTGAACTACGCCACCGAGAAGGCGAAGGTCGCCTACCCCCCGGGGGTCCAGGTCGCCGACCTGATCGCCACCGTGGTGAAGACCGGGTACACGGCCGAGGAGCCCGCGCCGCCGGAGCCCGCCGAGGACCACACACCCGCCGAGACCGAGCAGGACCCCGAACTGGCCGCACTGCGCCAACGGCTCGCGGTCTCCGCCGCGCTCGCCCTTCCCGTGGCCCTGCTCGCCATGATCCCCGCGCTCCAGTTCGACAACTGGCAGTGGCTCTCACTCACGCTCGCCTCACCGGTCGTCGCCTGGGGCGGATGGCCGTTCCACCGGGCCGCCTGGACCAACGCCCGGCACGGCGCCGCCACCATGGACACGCTCGTCTCCGTCGGCACGCTCGCCGCGTACGGCTGGTCGCTGTGGGCGCTGTTCCTCGGCAACGCGGGCATGCCCGGCATGCACGACGAGTTCCGGTTCACCCCCGGAGCGGTAGCGACCGATGTCACAGCCCGCATGGACGGCGCCTCCACCATCTACCTCGAGGTGGCCTCCGGAGTCGTCGCCCTGATCCTCCTCGGCCGCTACCTGGAGGCCCGCTCCAAGCGGCGCGCGGGAGCCGCACTGCGGGCGCTGATGGAGCTGGGCGCCAAGGACGTCGCCGTTCTGCGGGACGGCCGCGAGGTGCGTGTACCGGTGGCCTCCCTGGCCGTCGGCGACCGGTTCGTGGTCCGCCCCGGCGAGAAGATCGCCACCGACGGCACGGTGGTCGAGGGCGTCTCCGCGGTCGACGCCGCCATGCTGACCGGCGAGTCGGTGCCGGTGGACGTCGGCCCCGGATCCGCCGTGACGGGTGCGACGGTGAACGCGGGGGGCCGGCTGGTCGTCACGGCCACCCGGGTCGGCGCCGACACCCAGCTCGCCCGGATGGCGAGGCTGGTGGAGGACGCGCAGAACGGCAAGGCCGAGGTGCAGCGCCTGGCGGACCGCATCTCGGCGGTCTTCGTACCCGTCGTCATCCTCATCGCGCTCGGCACCTTCGCGGTGTGGCTGGGCGTCACCGGTGACACCGCCGCCGCCTTCACGGCCGCCGTCGCCGTACTGATCATCGCCTGCCCATGCGCGCTCGGCCTCGCGACGCCGACCGCCCTGATGGTCGGCACCGGGCGCGGCGCGCAGCTCGGCATCCTCATCAAGGGTCCGGAGGTGCTGGAGTCCACGCGCCGCGTCGACACGGTCGTCCTGGACAAGACCGGCACCGTCACCACCGGCCGTATGACGCTCCAGGAGGTGTACGTCGCCGAAGGCACCGACAAGGACGAGGTGCTGCGGCTCGCCGGAGCCCTGGAGCACGCCTCCGAGCACCCGGTCGCCCGGGCGATCACCGCGGGCGCCGAGGAGCGGGTCGGGCCGCTGCCGGCGGCCGAGCACTTCGAGAACGTCCCCGGGCGGGGCGTGCGCGGGCGTGTGGCGGGCCGCGAGGTGACCGTGGGGCGACTCCCCGAGAACACGGACGATGTACCGGAGGAGTTGGCCGCCGCCCGCTCCCGGGCCGAGCAGGAGGGCCGTACGGCCGTCGTGGTCGGCTGGGACGGGGTGGCACGCGGTGTCCTGGCCGTCGCCGACGCCGTCAAGGAGACCAGCGCCGAGGCAGTGCGCGAGCTGCGCGCGCTGGGCCTGACGCCGGTGCTGCTGACCGGTGACAACCGGACGGTGGCCGAGGCGGTCGCGCGGGCCGTGGGCATCGAGGAGGTCGTCGCCAAGGTACTGCCCGAGGGCAAGGTGGACGTCGTACGGCGGCTTCAGGGCGAGGGGCGGACCGTCGCCATGGTCGGCGACGGGGTCAACGACGCGGCCGCGCTCGCCGCCGCCGACCTGGGCCTGGCCATGGGGACGGGCACGGACGCGGCGATCGAGGCGGGCGACCTGACCCTCGTGCGCGGGGACCTTCGGGTGGCGGCGGACGCGATCCGGCTGGCACGGCGTACCCTGGCTACGATCAAGGGCAACCTGGTGTGGGCCTTCGGCTACAACGTGGCCGCGCTGCCGCTGGCCGCGGCGGGGCTGCTGAACCCGATGATCGCGGGCGCCGCGATGGCCTTCTCCTCGGTGTTCGTGGTGACCAACAGTCTGCGGCTGCGGACGTTCCACTGAGCCCCACAAAGTTACTCCGGGGTTCCGGCGGTCGAAGTAGGAGTCCCCCTAGAGTCCGACGCGCACCTCACATAAGCTCTTCACAAGGCTCGCGCATCATCCTTACGCTTGAGTCCCGATCGACGTATCGGGGCTCTTGCGTATCTATCGGACATATGCAAGAGACACAGATCACAGTGATGCGAACGTAACCATCGAAGGGGTTCGAAGGTCTAAGTTGGCGATGTCAGACCAGCGTCTTGGGGGGCGCTGACTGGCATCTGGGGATGTCTTGGGGGACTTCCTCAGAGATGCGTTGCCGGGGCACGTACACCGGGAAGCTTTGAGCGGCCCTCCCTACGTGCGTTGTCCCGGCAGATCGCACCGCATCACTGGAGTACGACGGGTTTTGCTCGTTGTGCTCAGACAGCGATTCAGGCGCTGTCCTCTCCGAGCGCCCGGCCGGATCCCGTGGGGGGAATCCGCACCGGGACATGGGAAGGCGCCCTGGTCGTCGGCCCGTGGGGGGACCGGCGACTCAGGGCGCCTTCTGCTGTGCGCTGTCAGGCATCCAGGCACCGTCGGGCACCTGCGCGCCATCAGGCGTCCGAGAGGCTCGCGCACTCCCGGACGCCGGGGAAGAAGCTCAGCGCTCCTCGACCGGAACGAAGTCCCGCTCCACCACACCGGTGGCCGTGCCGACCCGGGGGACAACCCCCGGACCCCCGGCCACCGCCACGGAACCACCGCGTTCCCACGCCAACACAACCCGGTGAGCACCCAGCCCCACCAGACGCACCACCACGACGGAACACCGAGAACCCGGCGCCCCACACCGGCAGGTGTCAGCGCTCCTCGACCGGAACGAAGTCCCGCTCCACCACACCGGTGTAGATCTGGCGCGGACGGCCGATGCGGGAACCCGGCTCCTTGATCATTTCCTGCCACTGGGCGATCCAGCCCGGCAGGCGGCCGAGGGCGAACAGGACCGTGAACATCTCGGTCGGGAAGCCCATGGCCCGGTAGATCAGACCGGTGTAGAAGTCCACGTTCGGGTAGAGGCTGCGCGAGACGAAGTAGTCGTCGGAGAGCGCGTGCTCCTCCAGCTTCAGCGCGATGTCCAGCAGCTCGTCGGACTTGCCGAGGGCGGACAGCACGTCGTGCGCGGCGGCCTTGATGATCTTGGCGCGCGGGTCGAAGTTCTTGTAGACCCGGTGGCCGAAGCCCATCAGACGGACGCCGTCCTCCTTGTTCTTCACCTTGCGGATGAAGGAGTCGACGTCGCCGCCGGAGTCCCGGATGCCCTCGAGCATCTCCAGCACGGACTGGTTGGCACCGCCGTGCAGCGGGCCCCACAGCGCGTTGATGCCGGCCGAGATGGACGCGAACATGTTCGCCTGGGACGAACCCACCAGACGGACCGTCGACGTCGAACAGTTCTGCTCGTGGTCGGCGTGCAGGATGAGCAGCTTGTCGAGCGCGGAGACCACGGTCGGGTCGAGCTCGTACTCCTGCGCCGGCACCGAGAAGGTCATGCGCAGGAAGTTCTCGACGTAGGAGAGGTCGTTGCGCGGGTAGACGAACGGGTGACCGATCGACTTCTTGTACGCGTACGCCGCGATCGTCGGAAGCTTGGCGAGCAGGCGGATGGTGGAGAGGTTGCGCTGCTTCTCGTCGAACGGGTTGTGGCTGTCCTGGTAGAACGTGGACAGCGCCGAGACCACCGAGGACAGCATGGCCATCGGGTGGGCGTCGCGCGGGAAGCCCCGGTAGAAGTTCTTGACGTCCTCATGCAGCAGGGTGTGCCGCGTGATGTCGTTCTTGAACGTGGTGAGCTCGTCGACGGTCGGCAGCTCACCGTTGATCAGCAGGTAGGCCACCTCCAGGAACGTGGAGCGCTCGGCCAGCTGCTCGATCGGGTAGCCGCGGTACCGGAGGATGCCCGCCTCGCCGTCGAGGTAGGTGACGGCGGATTTATAGGCGGCCGTGTTGCCGTAACCGCTGTCCAGGGTCACCAGACCGGTCTGGGCGCGGAGCTTGCCGATGTCGAAGCCCTTGTCGCCGACGGTGCTGTCGATCACCGGGTAGGTGTACTCGCCGTCGCCGTACCGCAGTACTACAGAGTTGTCGCTCACGTCTTCCCTCACCGACGTAGTGCCTCTTCTTCGAGGTGCCCTGACTGTCTCTACCATCCCCCATTTGGCTCAGGAGAGTGCACTCGGGGTCGACCATTGGGCCTACTGGCGGCACTCAGTGCCGCCAACCTGCTCATCCTGCCCCCTCGGTCCAGCATCTGGAAGTGCTCTGTGACCTTCACGACTCATTTGATCGATCATTTTTCGGGATGTCAGGTCCGTCCGGCTCCATGGAGCCTGAAGTCGAGTGCCGTACAGCGTCTCCCCGCCGACACCGTGCGCACCGCCTGGCCGATCGCCTTGCGCGAACCGACGAGGACCACCAGCCTCTTGGCGCGGGTGACCGCCGTGTAGAGCAGATTGCGCTGGAGCATCATCCACGCGCCGGTGGTGACCGGGATCACCACCGCCGGATACTCACTGCCCTGCGAACGGTGGATGGTCACCGCGTACGCATGGGCCAGCTCGTCCAGTTCATCGAACTCATACGGAACCTCCTCGTCCTCGTCCGTCAGCACCATCAGGCGCTGATCGACCGGGTCGAGCGAGGTGACCACGCCCACGGTGCCGTTGAAGACTCCGTTCTTGCCCTTCTCGTAATTGTTGCGGATCTGGGTGACCTTGTCGCCGACACGGAAGACCCGGCCGCCGAACCGCTTCTCGGGCAGGTCGGGGCGGCCCGGGGTGATGGCCTGCTGGAGCAGACCGTTGAGGGTGCCGGCGCCCGCCGGGCCGCGGTGCATGGGCGCGAGGACCTGCACGTCCCGGCGCGGGTCGAGGCCGAACTTGGCCGGAATGCGCCGGGCCGCGACATCCACCGTGAGCCGGCCGGCCTCCTCCGTGTCGTCCTCGACGAAGAGGAAGAAGTCCTTCATGCCGTCCGTGACCGGGTGCTGCCCGGAGTTGATCCGGTGCGCGTTCGTCACCACCCCCGACTGCTGGGCCTGGCGGAACACCCGGGTGAGGCGCACGGCCGGAACCGGGCTCCCCTCGGCGAGCAGATCGCGCAGCACCTCGCCCGCGCCGACGCTGGGCAGCTGGTCGACGTCCCCGACGAAGAGGAGGTGGGCGCCGGGCGGGACCGCCTTCACCAGCTTGTTGGCGAGCAACAGGTCCAGCATGGACGCCTCGTCCACGACCACCAGATCGGCATCGAGCGGACGGTCCCTGTCGTAGGCCGCGTCACCGCCCGGCTTCAGCTCCAGCAGACGGTGCACCGTGGAGGCCTCGGCCCCGGTCAGCTCCGCCAGCCGCTTGGCGGCCCGGCCGGTGGGCGCGGCGAGCAGTACCTTCGCCTTCTTCGCGCGGGCCAGCTCCACGACCGAACGGACGGTGAAGGACTTGCCGCAGCCGGGACCACCGGTCAGTACGGCCACCTTCTCGGTGAGCGCCAGCTTCACCGCGGCCTCCTGCTCGGGCGCCAGCTCCGCCCCCGTACGACCCTTCAGCCAGCCCAGCGCCTTGTCCCAGGCCACGTCCCGGAACCCCGGCATCCGGTCCTCGTCCGTCCGCAGCAGACGCAACAGCTGCCCGGCGAGGGAGAGTTCTGCCCGGTGGAAGGGCACGAGGTAGACGGCCGTGACCGATTCCGAGTCGCCGTTGGGGCCGGGCACCTTCTCCCGTACGACCCCCGGGTCCTCGCCCTCCTCCGCAGGCTCCGCCAGCTCGGCGAGGCACTCGATGACGAGACCGGTGTCGACCTGGAGCAGCTTCACGGCGTCGGCGATCAGCCGCTCCTCCGGCAGGAAGCAGTGCCCCTGATCGGCGGACTGCGACAGCGCGTACTGAAGGCCCGCCTTCACCCGCTCCGGGCTGTCGTGCGGGATGCCGACCGACTGGGCGATCTTGTCCGCGGTGAGGAAGCCGATGCCCCAGACATCGGCGGCGAGCCGGTACGGCTGGTTCTTGACGACGGAGATCGAGGCGTCCCCGTACTTCTTGTAGATCCGCACCGCGATGGACGTGGACACCTCGACGGTCTGGAGGAAGAGCATGACCTCCTTGATCGCCTTCTGCTCCTCCCAGGCGTCGGCGATCTTCTTGGTCCGCTTCGGCCCGAGCCCGGGCACCTCGATGAGCCGCTTCGGCTCCTCCTCGATGACCGTCAGGGTGTCCAGCCCGAAGTGCTGCGTGATCCGATCGGCGAAGACCGGCCCGATGCCCTTGACCAGCCCCGATCCGAGGTAGCGGCGGATGCCCTGGACCGTGGCGGGCAGCACGGTCGTGTAGTTCTCGACGGTGAACTGCTTGCCGTACTGGGGATGGGACCCCCAGCGTCCCTCCATGCGCAGGGACTCCCCCACCTGGGCACCGAGCAGCGCGCCGACCACCGTGAGGAGATCACCACCACCCCGGCCGGTGTCCACGCGGGCGACCGTGTAGCCGTTCTCCTCATTGGCGTACGTGATCCGCTCCAGCACGCCTTCGAGCACGGCGAGCCGCCGTTCGCCCGAGGGGTTCGTGGAGTTCGTGGGGTTCGTGGGGATCCCCGCCTGTTGAGCCATGATCCGACGGTACCGGTGGGGTGTGACACTGGGCACTGCTACCGTGCGTGCCCATGACAGGAGCCGACTGCACGGGCGCGGACGAGGACACGGTCGAGGAGTTCCACACCCGCATCGAGGCCGCCGTCGCCGGGACGCCGTACCGCCGTCGCCGAACGGAGTGGGGCTTCGAACTGACCGTGGACGTCAACGCCCCGCAATGGCAGGAGCTGTTGACCCGGCACCGGGTCGACCAGGTGCACACCTACCGCGTCGCGCTGCGCCCGCAGGAGAAGGCCTTCACGATGACGGACGTCGTCCGCACCGTCGAGTACGAGGCGGGCCTGGGCGGCGTGCGCCTGGGCAAGACGGTGTCCACCGGCCGGAGCGTGTACGTCAGCAAGACCTGGAGCCCGGACGGCACCCAGCAGTACAGCTTCTCCTCCGCCGAGGGCCACCGCCTGATCCGGGGCGTGGCCCGGGAACTGGGCTGGCGGGAGATCAAGCCCACCAGCGTGAAGATCGCCATCGGCTTCGGGATCTTCGGCGGCGTGATCGCCGTGGGCACCCTCATCACGCTTGCGGCTGTGTTCTGGCTCTGAGGGGCTTTGGCCCTGAGGGGCTTTCGACCTCTGGGCCGCAACGTGATCCGGACCCCCACCGGGCGTTGGCCCCTCCTAATTCAGGGCACCTGTGAGCGAATGGGTGCCCTTCTCGCGCTGGCCTCCGCCTTGTGCTACGGCATCGTCGACTTCGCCGGCGGGGTCCTGTCCCGCCGTGTCCCCTTCACCGCGGTGACTTTTCTCGGTCAGCTCGGCGGGCTGCTGTTCGCCGTGGGGGCCGCCTTCCTCGTCCCGGCCTCCTCCGTTCACCTGGCTGACCTCTGCTGGGGAGCCATGTCCGGTATCGGCAGCGCCGCCGCAATGCTGTTGCTCAACCGTGGACTGAGCCGCGGTGCGATGAGCGTGGTGATGCCCGTGAGCGCCGTCACGTCCGTAGCCCTTTCCGTACTGGGCGGAGTTCTCGTCCTCGGTGATCGCCCCACACCTTTGGCCTGGACGGGCATCGCTGTCACGGTGCCCGCCCTGTGGCTCGTCTCCGGCGGCAGGAGCACCTCCCCCGACGAGCCGGACGCGACCATGGGCCGAGGCACCTCGGACGGCCTGTTGGCGAGCATCGGGGTCGCCGTGCAGTACTTGGCACTCGCGCAAGCCGGTCCCTCGAGCGGGCTGTGGCCAGTGGCCGCAGGCCGTCTCGCCGCCGTCGCGGTACTACTGCCGACTGCGGTACGCCACCTGCGAGTTCCCGCGATACGCGGTGCCCAGGCGGTCCTGACCGGAGCGGGCGCGGCCCTGGCCCTGATTCTGTACCTGCTTGCGACTCAACGGCAGATGCTCGCGGTCGCCGTCGTCCTCGCCTCCCTGTACCCGGCCCTGCCCGTGATCCTGGGACTCTCCGTGCTGCACGAGCGGGTCGACCGGCGCCAGGTCGCCGGCCTGCTGGGCGCGGCGGCGGCCACCGTGCTGCTCGCAGTCGGCTGAGCTTCCTGCGACCTTGAGTCTCCAGTGACTGGAGACAGCAGAGTTGGGGACATGGACGTTACGACCCTCTGCTCGATCGGGGAGCTTTCCCGGCGGACCGGCTTGCCCGTGAGGACCATCCGGTTCTACTCCGATTCGGGGGTGGTAGCGCCGACCACCCGAAGTCCCGCCGGTTATCGACTCTACGACCTCGACGCGCTGCTTCGTCTGGAACTCCTCCGCACACTGCGCGAGCTGGGCATGGACCTGGCCACGATTCAACGGGTACTGGACCGCGAGCTCTCGGTGGCGGAAGTCGCCGCGGCTCACGCCGACGCCATGGACGTCCAGATCCGGGTGCTGCAACTGCGTCGGAGCGTTCTGCGAGTCGCGGCCAGACACGGATCCAACCCCGAGGAGATCAAGCTCATGCACAGGCTCACGCAGTTGTCCGGCGAGGAACACCGGCGTCTGATCGACGATTTCATGGAGGGCACCTTCGGCACAGTGGATGCCGACCCGGCCGCGGTGGCAATGGTTCGCGCTGCCACTCCCGACCTCCCCGATGATCCGTCCAGCGAGCAGGTCGCCGCGTGGGTGGAGCTCGCCGAGCTGGTCGGCGACCAGGACTTCCGGGCCCAAATGCGCCGTCTGACCATGCGTCAGGCCGCCGGGCGCACGCTCGACATCGAGAGCGAGGCCGGCGAGGAACTGATGAAGTTCACCCGTCAGAAGGTGGCCGAGGCCATGGAGTCGGGCATCGACCCGCTCAGCAGCAGGGCCGCACCCGTCATCGACGACCTTGATGAGGCCCCCAGTGGCACCCGTCGCCGCCCCACGCCCCGCGCACGCCACCGCCACACCGCCCCGGAGCCCCGCCCCCACCCACCGCCCGCCCATCCCACACACCGAGCGCACCCCCACCCCACCCACCGCAAGCCGCCAATCCAGCCCGGCGTGCCGCCCCTCGCCCGACGCGCACCCCACCCCCCACCCACCGATCGCCGCCAAGCCCACCCGGCGTGCCGCCACCCCCACCCGGCGTGCCGCCACCCCCACCCGACGCGCACCCCAGCCCCCCACCCACCGCAAGCCGCCAATCCCACCCGGCGTGCAGGCGAGGCGCCACCGCGCCCCCGTACCGGCGGCCACACCCCCAACCCACCCAGGGGCCCACGCCCCCCAACCCCGCCCCACAGCCCAACCCACGCAAGGGCCCCACCCACCCCGGCCACCGCCCTTCCCAGGCCGCCCGCTCGCTTCTCACCCGTGCTGGAGCGAGCCGAGTCAAGGGTCGGCCGCAAGGCCGA